>CALLIQ010000191.1 GCA_938008925.1 uncultured Acidimicrobiales bacterium | reverse complement strand
GAATGAGATCACGATCGCGGTGAGAGCGAGAGCCTGGGGCACCGGGTTGGCGATGGCCTCGTCGGACGTGCCGGCGATCGGCGCACCACCGGGCGCCCCGCCGGAGGCGAGGAGGGCCAGCACGGAGGCATGTCCGAGGAGTGAGAAGCCGAGGATGATTCGGCTCAGGGATCGGGCCGTGATCAGGTAGAGGCCGACGGCGGTCAAGCCACCGATGGCGAGGAGGAGTGACACGCTCATGCTGGCGCCACCTCGTCTGAACCGGATGTCCCACCGTCGTCGGATCCGCGGTTCTGGAGCAGCGTGTCGACCGACAATCCGTCGAGTAGAGCGAGGATGAGCCCGACGACGATGGCGGTGACGCCGATGTCGAAGGGGAGTGCGGACCCGGACTTGACCTTGCCAAAGATCGGAATCGACGTTTCGACGACCTTCTGATCGAGCATCGGGTCGCCCCACAACAACGGGGCGACGGCCACGGCGGCGACGATCAACGAGCCGACGGAGATGATCTGCGTGGCGAAGCGGGGCTTTTGCAGCCCGGCCAGAGTCCGCAGCGTGATCACGGCACCGAACACGAGGCCGGCAGCGAAGCCACCGCCGGGGCGGTTGTGGCCGGCGAAGAGGAGGTACAGACCGACCACGAGGGCGATCGGACTGGCGGCTTGCACGCCGAGGCAGACGATGGGGGAGCGTGCGGCGATCATGTCGCTGCCTCCTCGGTTCGTGCTCGGGCGAGGGCGAGGATGCCGACCGCAACGGTGGCGAGCACCACCACCTCCCCGAGCGTGTCGAGCGCTCGCAGGTCGGTGAGGATGACGTTGACGATGTTCTTGCCGCCACCCTCCTCGACCGCTGCGGTCGTGATCTCGGCGATCGGTGCTCGCCCGGCGGGGTTGGCGGAGGCTGCGACGAGCGCGGCCATGACACCGAGACCGCCGAAGGCAGCGATCGTCAGGCGGAAGGTCTTCCAGGTGTTCTCGACCGGCGGGAATCGGCGGGCGAGGTGTCCGAGGCCGAGCACGAACCCGACCACGACGACGGTCTCGACGAGAAGCTGCGTGAGGGCGAGGTCGGGGGCACCTTGCACGATGAACAGACCGGCGACCGCGATGCCGACCGATCCGAGCGTGAGGGCGGCGCCGAGACGAGAACCGACGAAGGCGCCGGCGATGGCCGATGCCACGATGGCGGCAGCGAGGGCGGCCTGGATCGGACGATCCCACCAGACGAGGTGGTCGGCCTCGAAATCGGCGATGAAGGCGACCGACGCCAAGATGACGGCGGTCGACATCGTGGTGAGGTACACGGGCAACGAGCCGTGCTGAATGCGTGCGGTCGCCCGGGGCGACATCGAGAGCACGCCTTCGATCATCGAATCGGCGGCGTCGGCACCGATCGGCTTCGGGACGGTGATCGTCGTCATCCTGGTGATCGCGACCCCGAGGATCGCACCGCCGACGACGATGCCCATCGAGATCACGAACGCCGTCTTGAGTCCAGGCCAGGCGATGAGCGAGTAGACGTCGGCCTTCTCGTTGAGTTCGACGGCGGCAGGACGGACGATCTCGTTGACCGCATCGATGAAGACGTAGCCGACCAGGCCAGCGGCACCGAGCACGACGGCCGGGATGGTCATGGCCAGCCGACGGGGCGCGACCTCGGTGTCGGGACCGGCGCCGAAGACCGTGATGAGGAAGCGGAGGGTGTACGCCACCGTGAGGACCGAGCCGCCGATCACCGCAGCCATGGCGATGACCCGTTCGGCCCCAGACAGTCCGAGCGTCGCTTCGATCGCCGCCTCTTTCGCCGTGAAACCGAGGAGCGGAGGGACGCCGGCCATCGACAGCCCGGCTGCGGTGGCGACACCGAAGGCGATGGGCATCGAGCGGGACAGCCCACCGAGTTCATCGATCTGGCGCGTCCCCGTGCGGATGTCGATCTCGCCGACAACGAGGAACAGCGCTGCCTTGAACAACGCGTGGGCAAACAGGATCGAGATGGCGGCGAAAATCGCCTTGGCCGTGCCGAGTGACAAGAGTGTGATCAGCAGCCCGAGCTGCGACACCGTGCCCCAGGCCAGAATCAACTTGGCGTCGCGATGGCGAAGTGCCCCGACCCCTCCCCAGATCATCGACCCGATGCCGAAGGCGAGCCCGAGCGTCTTCCAGGCACCCACATCGACGAACGCTGGACCCGTCACGGCGACGAGCAGGACGCCGGCCTTCACCATCGTCGCGGAGTGGAGATAGGCGGACACGGGCGTCGGCGCCGCCATCGCTCCGGGGAGCCACACGTGGAAAGGAACCTGGGCGGACTTGGTCGCAGCGCCAACGAGAACGAGGATCGCAGCGAGCGATGCGTTGGAGCCGGTCGCCGGCGCGAGGTCCGTCAACACGGTGGTTCCGCTGGCGTCGGCGAGGACCAAAAGGCCGGCGAGAAGGGCGAGTCCGCCCGACCCGGTGATGAGAAGCGCGCGCCGTGCCGCCGCTCGGACCGCCGCATCGGTATTCTTGTGGCCGACGAGCAGGAACGACGTGACCGAGGTCAGCTCCCAGAAGATGAACAGCGTCCACACCGAGTCAGCCCACACCAGTCCGAGCATCGACGTCGAGAACGCGAGCAGGCTGGTGGGGAATCGTGTTCCTCCAGCTGCACCGGAAGAGAAGTAGCCGGTTGCATAGACAAACACCAGGGCCCCGATGCCCGAGACGAGCAGCGTCATCATGAGTGCGAGCGCATCGGTGTGGAACCGGATCGACAGGTCCAGTCCATCGACCCAGACGAGTTCGTGCGTGGTCGCCGCCGAGTCGCCGAGGAGTTGCCCGGCGGCCCACACGGCGGTGATCGCCGGTGCGATCGCTGCAGCGACAAGACCAGCCCGCATCGACGAGCGGCCTGCGACGCCGGCAACGACGATCCCTCCGATGTGGAGGGCCAGCAGGGTCCAGACCATGGACATTACCCTATAGGTATATTCCGCAACCTGCAACGGTATTGCGATATTCAAAAGTACGTATTACGTTGACCCTCTGATGGCTTCGTCGAGGTCTCGTTCGTGATCGCCGCGCTGACGTTTCTCGCTGGTCTCGTCGGCCTCTTGTTCGGTGGGCACCTCGTGGTCGACGGCGCCTCGAGGATCGGCCGCCGATTCGGTCTGACGCCGATGGTGATCGGCTTGACCATCGTCGCAGCGGGTACGAGCGCCCCCGAGTTGGCCGTCGTGTTTCAAGCCGTCGCAGCGGACGACACCGAGCTCGCCGTCGGGTCGATCATCGGTTCGAACATCGCGAACGTCCTCCTGGTTCTCGGTCTGACCGCGTCGTTCGGGGCGATTCAGGTGACGAGTCGGGTCGTGCGAGTCGACATTCCCATCATGATCGCCGCGTCGCTCGGGCTCCTGGCCGCATCGCTGAATGGGGTGATCGGCCGGCTCGACGGAATCGGGTTGTTCGTCGCGCTCGCCGGGTTCGTGGGCTGGACGCTTCGCGCCGCGCCCAAGGCGGACGCGGGGATTTCGCCCGACTCCCCGGACGGTCAGCCGCCTCGTGTCAGGCCCGAGCGTTCCCTGCTCGTCGTGATGGCGTCGCTCGTCATCGGAGTCGGCGCGCTCGCGCTCGCCGCCCGCTACGTCGTGGCGGGGGCGGAGCAGATCGCGCTCGCACTCGGCGTCCCCGAGCTCATCGTCGGTCTCACCATCGTGGCCCTCGGTACCTCGGCGCCCGAGATCGTCACGACGGTCATTGCCGCGTTCCAGGGGCGACGAGAGTTGGCGGTCGGCAACGCGGTCGGGTCCAACATCTTCAACATCTTGCTGGTGCTCGGTCTCGGCGGGGCGCTCTCTCCTGGTGGAATCGCCATCAGTGCCGATGCCGTCGAGCTCGACATCCCGATCCTTGTTGCGGCGGCGATCGCCTGTCTGCCGATGGTGTTCTGGGATCACCGTCTCGATCGGTGGGAGGGCGTCGTGTTCGTCCTGTACTACCTCGCGTATCTGGCGTTTCTGGTGCTCGATGCGACGGGCCACCGAGCGTCCGACCCCTTCGCACTGGTGATGCTCGCGTTCGTGTTGCCGCTGACCGTCTTGACCGTCGTCGTGCTCGCGCTGCACAAGCGCTCGACCGAGGCGGGCGGGGTCGGAAGAGAAATCGACAGAAAAAGCGTGACAAAATAGACGTATTGAATAGTATGTATTCAAGGAGGTGCGATCATGAAAACATTCAACCGACCGACCGCATCCAGTCGTCCCGCACGCCGTGCACCGAAGGGATCGGAGATCGACCAACTCGCCCACCGGGTTCGTCAGTTGTGGGTCTCCGGACTGTGGGACAAACCCGACGAACACGAAGCGCACACCTTGGCGCTGATGGATCTCGAGCTCGATCTGGAGCGATTGTCGCTTCGTCTCCTCGCTGACTCGTTCTCGGTCGACGACGCTGCGGAGCTCGACCGATGCCGGAACCTGATCGTTGCGCTCGAGAGTGAGGTGGCCGCATGAAGGGCGCTCCGGCATGGTCGCTGCGTTCTGTGCTCTTCGCCATCTCGCTCGCTGGTCATCGGGTGGAGCGCCCACCGCCCGAACGGACGAACCGATGACGCCGAACCCGGTCGACTCTGACCGCCGATGCCGCAACGAGCGGCCCGGCGCAACAGGGCACCGGGTTCGTCGCGTCACCGTTCCCTGTCGCTTCGTTCCCTGTGGCGCCGTCTGTCTGTGCCCTGCATCTCAGGGTGTTGTCCCTGCGTGCGTACGTTCGTGTAGTCGTCTCGAGAAGGGGTGAGCCGATGTCATCGAGAACAGGTCGGGCCGTGAGTCGTCCGGCCGGAGGAAACTGGACCATTCTCACGAATCACGGCCACGTGCTGCTTGCGCTCTATCGCAACCCGGATCTCCGCCAGCGCGACATCGCCCACGGCGTCGGCATCACGGAGGGGGCGGTGCAGCGCATCCTCGCCGAGCTGGAGGCTGCCGGTTACGTCACGGTCGAGCGCGTCGGGCGCCGCAATCGCTACCTCGTCGACGCGTCGCTCGGCCTCCGCCACCCGATCGAGGACGGTCACTGCATCGGCGAGGTTCTGGAGCAGCTCGCACCGCCCGCGATGGCGACCTCGTAAGGTTGTGGTCAGGTCTGTCGGCGTCTCCTTCGCGACGCTCCTCCATGGCGCTCCTTCACGGCGCGCTGATGTCGCCGTGATATCGCTGTGATGTCGCCCGATCAGGTCACTCTGGAAAGACCCGATCCAATTGCGCTAATCTGGGCCGCATGTTGACGGCGCCGGAACCGAACCTTCCCTCTTGGACGTTCCTCACCAACCACGCCCATGTGCTGATCGCCATCAGTCGCAACCCC
>CALLIQ010000190.1 GCA_938008925.1 uncultured Acidimicrobiales bacterium | reverse complement strand
CCCGCTGGTCGACGCCGAATTCTCCAAGGCCGAGGTGCGGGCGCTGGCCAAGTCCTGGGATCTCGAGATCTGGGACCGACCGGCCATGCCGTGCCTGTCATCTCGCGTTCCCTACGGCACGCCGATCACCGTGCCCCTCCTCTCCCGAGTCGACCGGGCCGAAGCGGCGGTTCGCGCCCATGGATTCGAAGACGTCCGCGTCCGTCACTACGGCGAGACCGCCCGAATCGAACTCCCCGCAGCCGACCTCGCCCGAGCCGCAGGGCTCGCCGCCGCGATCGATCGCGATGTGAAGGCGGCGGGATACGGCTACGTCACGCTCGACCTCGCCGGATTGGCGTCTGGCAACCTGAACCGGGCGCTCGCCGACGATGTCCTCGCCGGAGGGCATGATGCCGCAGCCGACTGACTCGGCTTCGATGAAGGGCGACGAACCCGAGGTTCGCCTCGACCTCGACCGATCGACCCGAATCGGCATGCCGGAGGCCATCTTCTGCTCCGGCAAGACCGTCGACCAGTGCGTCGCGATCGTCACCGACCTCCTCGATCGTCAGCCCGGATCGGACGGGCCGGCACCGGACGCCATCGTCGCCACTCGCGTCACCGAGGAACAACGAGATGCCCTCGATGTGCTCGATCCGAGCGAGGTCGCCGGTTCGACCATGATCTGGCGTTCCCGCCCGGCCACCGGATCGACGATCGCCGTCGTCGCCGCAGGCACGTCCGATCTCACGGTCGCAGCGGAGAGCCGACTCACGCTCGAGGCGATGGGGCACACCGTCACCTCGATCACCGATGTCGGCGTGGCCGGGCTGCATCGGCTCACGGCCGCGCTTCCCCGCCTGGACGATGCCGACGTGGTGGTCGCCATCGCTGGCATGGAGGGCGCGCTGCCCACCGTGCTGGCCGGGCTCATCCCGCACCCGATCGTGGCCGTGCCCACCTCGGTTGGCTACGGGGCATCGTTCGACGGCGCGACGGCCCTGCTCGGGATGATGGCGTCGTGCGCTCCCGGCATCGCGGTCGTCGGCATCGACAACGGATACGGGGCGGCCTGCGCAGCGCACCGGATCGTCTCGCGATGACCCCTCCGGGCCAGGGCCTGTGGATCGATCCGGGGTTCGGCGCTTCGGGCGACATGATCCTCGGAGCCCTCGGAGGGCTGGTCGACGACCCGGACGCCGCGCTCGAACCGTTGCGCTCGCTCGGCGTCGACGGTTGGTCGGTTCGTTTCGGTTCGGCTGATCGCAACGGCCTGCATGCATCGCGAGCGGAGGTCGATGCACCGGCCGGCACGCACGGGCGCCGATGGAGCGAGATCGATCGCATGATCGACGAGGCATCCCTCTCACCGTTCGTCGCCGCTGGGGCCCGTTCCACCTTTCGCCGCCTCGGCGAGATCGAAGCGGCGGCCCACGGTGTGACGATCGACGAGGTGCACTTTCACGAGGTCGGCGCCGTCGATGCCATCGTCGACATCGTGGGTTCGTGGCTCCTGCTCGACGCGCTCGACATCGATGCGAACCGAATCACCTGCGGACCCGTCGGCCTCGGCCACGGCACGGTCCGATCCGCCCACGGGCTGCTCCCGGTGCCGGCCCCCGCCACGCTGGCCCTCCTCACCGATTGGCCGACGCGGCCCGTCGACGTCGAGGCCGAAACCTGCACCCCGACCGGTGCGGCCCTACTCACCACCATCGCATCCGGTCCGGGCCGGCTCCCGGCCGGCGTGATCACGGCGACCAGCCGCGGCGCCGGCGGCCGCAACCCAGACACCCATCCAAACGTGATCACCGCCGTCACGTTCGAGCCAGACGAGGGACGAGCGAGCTCGGCCGGGATCGGTGTCGTGGGCACTGCTGTAGCCGGCGCTGATGTCGTCGGCACTGATTCAATGGGCTCTGCTGCCGTGATCGTGGAGACGAACGTCGACGACGTGACGGCCGAGGTGATCGGCTACGTGATCGAACGAGCACTCGCGCTCGGAGCCGACGATGCATGGGCGACACCGATCGTGATGAAGAAGAGCCGACCGGCGACGCAGATTCGCATCCTCGCGACCCCCGACCACGAGTCGACCATGCGCGAGCTCCTCAGCCGGGAGACCGGGACCCTCGGAACTCGCGTGCTGCCGGTGACCAAGCACCCGTTGGCCCGTCGCCACGAATCGGTGACGCTGCGCGGCCACGAGATCCGCATCAAGGTCGGCCCACACGGCGCCAAGCCCGAGTTCGATGACCTCGCCGACCTCGCCAGTGACACGGGCGTGCCCTTGCGCGACCTCGCCGCCGAAGCGATGGCGGCATGGGTGAAAACGGAAACCACGCCGCCCCGTGGTGGACACGCAGGGTGACGGACGCCACACTTGCGCCCGTGGTACGAGCCGGCACGAACCTGAACCAACACCGACGGGTCGGTCGCGCCTGGCGTGAGATCCGCCGCGGCGCTGCCGCTGGCCGGATCAAGGACCTGTTCTACGGCGACACCGGTGCAGACGATGGCCTCGACCTCGCCATCGCCGACGCGTTGACCGTGCTCGCTCAGCAGGGCTCGATGCGGATGGGCGAGATGGCCGAGGCGCTGCGCATCACGCCGGCGTCGGCCACCCGAGCCGTCACCTGCCTCGCCGAGAAGGGCTACGCAGAGCGCGTCAAGGCGACCGACGATCAGCGTTCGATTCTCGTCACCGCCACCCCCGCCGGTCTCGATCGCTACGCCTCGATGAACGCACGGGTCACGGCCGGCCTCGACGAGATCCTCTCCGAGTTCGACGACGACGAGAAGGAACAGCTCGCCTCGCTACTCGAGCGATTCGCTGCCTCTGTCGACCGGTACGTGAACAACAACGACATCGAGCGCTGAGCCAGTCCCACGATCGGCTCGTTCGGTTCGAAACGCGAGCGATTCCGTGTGAGAATCAGCGGCCATGAAGGCAGCTGTTCTCAACTCATGCCCCGGCCACCTCGACATCGAGGACGTCGACATCGGCGAGCCAGGCCCTCGCGAGGTCCTCATCAAGACCGCCGCCGCCGGCCTTTGCCACTCCGACCTGCACTTCATGGAGGGCAAGTATCCCCATCCGTGCCCAGCCGTACTGGGCCACGAATCGGCCGGCGTCGTCGAAGCCGTCGGCTCGATGGTGAGCTACGTCAAGCCCGGCGACCACGTCATCACGTGTCTGTCGGCGTTCTGCGGCTACTGCGAGCAGTGTCTCTCGGGCCACATGTCGCTGTGTGAAAACAAGAACATCGAGTTGGTTCGCCAGCCCGGCGAGTCGTCGCGCATCACTCGCCAGGGTGAGGACGTCAATCAGTTCCTTCACCTCTCGTCCTTCGCCGAGCAGATGCTCATCCACGAGCACGCCCTCGTGAAGATCGACAAGGAGATGCCGCTCGACAAGGCGGCCCTCATCGGCTGCGGCGTCACCACCGGCATGGGTGCGGTCTTCCGGACGGCGAAGGTCGAGCCGGGCTCGACCGTGGCCGTGATCGGCTGCGGCGGCATCGGCCTCTCGGCGATCCAGGGCGCACGGATCGCCGGCGCCAACAAGGTCATCGCCGTCGACATGTTGGGCTCCAAGCTCGAGCTCGCACAGCAGCTCGGCGCCACCCACGTCGTGAACGCATCCGACGGTGGAGCCGTCGAGGAGGTCAAGGAGTTGACCGGTGGCGGCGTGCACTACTCCTTCGAGGCGGTCGGCATGAAGCAGACCGCTGAGGACTCGTTCAACATGCTCCGCAACGGCGGTCAGGCCACCATCATCGGCATGATTCCCGTGGGCACCAAGGTCGAGATCCACGGCGTCGAGTTCCTCTACGAGAAGACGATGACGGGCTCGAACATGGGCTCCAATCAGTTCCGCACCGACATGCCACGCTTCGTCGACATGTACCTCGACGGCCGGTTGAAGCTCGACGAGATGGTGTCGAAGCACATCAAGCTCGACGACATCAACGATGGCTTCGAAGAAATGAAGACCGGCAACGTCGCCCGCAGCGTCATCACCTTCGACTGAACGCCACGACTGACCGCGACCAGTGAGCGCGACCCGCTGACTGGCGCAACCCGGTGAACGGCGCGGTCGACCGACCTACGCTCGCTCCATGGACATGATCTACAACCGACTCGGTCGCTCGGGGCTGCGCGTCAGCGCGCTCTCCTATGGCTCGTGGGTCACCTTCGATGCACAGCAAGGGCTCGGCGACGTCGTCGAATCGATGCAGGCCGCGTGGGATGGTGGCTGCAACTTCTTCGACAATGCCGAGGCGTATGCCGGCGGCAAGGCCGAAGAGCTGATGGGGCAGGCGTTCAAGGAACTCGGTTGGGCTCGCGAGAGCTACGTCGTGTCGACCAAGTTCTACTGGGGCATCGTCGACGGTCCGAACACGAAGTTCACCCTCAACCGCAAGTACCTCATGCAGGCCATGGACCGCTCGCTCGAGCGATTCGGGCTCGACTTCGTCGATCTCGTCTTCTGCCACCGAGCCGATCCCGACACACCGATCGAAGAGACCGTGTGGGCCATGCACGACATCGTTTCGTCCGGCAAGGCTCTGTACTGGGGCACCTCGGAGTGGACGGCGGATGAGATCCGCGCCGCGATCGAGATCGCTGAACGCCATCACCTCCACAAGCCGGTGATGGAACAACCGCAGTACAACATGTTCCACCGCGATCGAGTCGAGCAGGAGTACGCCCGACTGTTCGACGACTACGGCTACGGCACCACCATCTGGAGCCCGCTCGCCTCCGGCCTCCTCACCGGCAAATACGTCGACGGCATCCCGGACGACAGCCGTGGCGCGCTGAAGGGCTACGACTGGCTGGCTGACCAGCTCACCGACGAGAAGCAGATGGCAAAGGTCCGGGCGCTCATGCCGATCGCGGCCGAGCTCGACTGTTCACTGGCCCAGATGGCATTGGCGTGGTGCCTCACCAACCCGAACGTCTCGACCGTGATCACCGGCGCGAGCCGACCGTCGCAGGTCGTCGAGAACTTCGCGGCGATCGACGTGGTCGAGCGAATCACGCCCGACGTGCTCGATCAGATCGAGGCGGCCTTGGCCGGCTGAGCGTCCGTCGCCTGCACATCGGCGGGGTCGACGGCATCGTCGTTGCGAGCGGCGCGCTGTTCGGCTGCGGCATAGAGCACGACGGCGATCGCCGCGATCGAACCCATCACCGCGAGGGTCGGGCGAAGGCCGATCGCTTCAGCCAGACCGCCGAGCGGGAAGGCCATGAGACCGAACCCGGCGAAGGCGAGCTGCATGATCGACTGCACTCGGCCCTGCATGTCATCTCGCGTCGTGGTGAGGGCAAGCGTGTTGGACAGCGACATGTAGCCGGTCGTCCCAGCACCGATCAGCATCGTGATGGCGAATGCAGCGAAGATGTTCGGGGCAAACGACAGGCCGAGCACGGTCATGCCGAACGCGAAGCCCGAACCCAACATGATCTTGTGAGCGTTGGGGCCATCGGCGACCGTGGCCAACTTGAACGAGACCGCCACGGCACCGACGGCGCTGGCCGAGCTCATGAGACCGACCCAGAATCGGCCATAGCCGAAGATGTCCTCGACCAATGGCGTGATGAACGACACGTAGTTGAAGCCGAACATGATGACGACGAACGAGGACACCACCAGTCGACGAAGATCGGGGCGTCGGGCGACGTAGCGAACACCGTCGGCGATCTCTGAGAACGGATTGCGAGGCTCGGCGTTGGCGGCCGGCTTGTGGGGCAGCCGGGCGAGATTCCAGAGCGATGCAGCGCTGGCGACGGCGAGGATGACGTATGTCCACCCGATGCCGACGAACGCAACCCCGGCGAGACCACCGGCCATCGCAGGAGCGAAGACCCGGGTGCCGTTCATGCTCAACATGCTCAGCGTGATGGCGTTGCCGAGCTGGTCGCGGCCGACGAGCTCGGCCGACATCGCGACGCGGGCCGGGCCGAGCACACCGAAGGCGGCGCCCTGCATCACGGCGCTCACGAGCAACATCCAGAATGCAGCGATGTCGAGCAGCACGGCCACACCCATGCCGGCCGCGGCGAGGAAGATCGCCGTCTGGCTCAACAAGAGCAGCGTCCGCTTCGGGAATCGGTCGGCGGCAGCACCGCCCAACGGCGTCGCGATCAGCATCGTCAGGCCGAAGACGGCGAAGACCAAGCCGAGTGCACTCTCGCGTTCGGTCAGGTCCCAGGCCAGGATCGCCCGAAGCACCATCTGCCCCTGAACGGACAGGAACGAGAAGAGTCCGCCCCACCAGAGCACGCGGTACTCGGGGATCTCGAGCGACTTGAACGCTTCGCTTCGGGTGCTCGCGCCACCGCGGCGCTTGTCGGATCGGGTCATCATGGTTCGGGACTCAAACTATCGGTCATCGCCGAGGCCGACGAACCCGGCGTGGGATCCGGCCGGCTGGCAGCGCGGCTCGACCCCCGAGTTTCGGGGGCATGGCGGCCGATCGACGCCGCCGAGTGAAATCAGTCATAGGTGGCTTCGAGCCACCATTGGCCGTCTTCGATGACCACG
>CALLIQ010000189.1 GCA_938008925.1 uncultured Acidimicrobiales bacterium | reverse complement strand
ACCACGGTCGGGTTCGTCTCATCCGGCTACCTCGTCGGGACCGCAGCGTTCTTGCCGCTCGCCGGCCGGATCGCGGACCGCACCGGTCGACGACGAGTCTTTCTGCTCGGCGTCGCCCTCTTCGGACTCACCGCGATGGTCTCCGCGATCGCGTCGAACATCTGGATCTTGATCGCCGCTCGCTTCGTGCAGTCGATCGGTGGAGCGCTGGTGATTCCCGCCTCGCTGTCGATGGTGCTGCCCCTTTTCCCGATCGGGCGTCGATCGAGCGCCGTCGCCACGTGGGCGGCGGCCGGGCCCGTGTCTGCCGCGATCGCTCCGACGGTGTCGGCAGCAGCGCTGCAGATCAGCAACTGGCGGTGGCTGTACTTCGCCAGTGCGCCGATCGCCATCGCCGTCATCTTCGCGACCCTGCGCCAAGTGGAGAAGGACTCGCCCGACACGCCAGAGCACCGACTCGATCTCTTCGGCGCCGGACTCGGTACCGCCGGCATCGCGTTGGCGGTCTTCGGCGTCAGCAAGGGCAAGGATTGGGGCTGGGCCAGCCCTGCCATTCTCGGTTTCTTCGTCGTGGCCGCGTTGTGCTCAATCGGCTTCCTCGCCCAATCGAGGCGCCATCGCGAACCGATGATCGACCTGACGCTGTTCCGGATCCGCCAGGTGTGGATGGCAAATCTGGCCAACGCCCTCGTCTCGATCACCAGCTTGTCGATCTGGTTGGTGTGGCCCCTCTACCTCGAACGGATCTGGGGCTACTCGAAGATCGAGATCGGGTTGGCGCTGACGGCAGGACCGATCGCTGCGGCCACGATGACCCTCGTCGGCGGGCGGGTCGCCGATCGGTTCGGCCATCGTTGGCCCATCCAGATCGGCAGTCTGGTGATGGTCTTCGCCGTCGGTTGGTGCTGGCTCGTGCTCGATGCCGATGGCCGCTTCCTGACCTCCTTCTTGCCCGGGATCTTGAGCTTCGGCTTCGGGTGGGGTCTGTCGTCGCCGACCATGAATTCGTTCGCGTTGGCCGCTGTGCCCGAGGCGACCTGGGGAGCGATGAACGCGGCCTTCAACATGCTGCGCAACGTGGCCGGCGCCATCGGCGTCGCCGCCGCGGTCGCATTCACGGGGGCAGCCGATCGCCCGGACATCGTCGCCGCATTCGATCGGGCATTTGGCTTCTTCTTTGCCTTCACGCTCGCCGCGGCGCTGGTCGCCATCGTGTTCTATCCCCGCGCCGAGCACGACTGAGGCTGCTCCCCCGGTGGGCGGTCTGGCCACCGTTCATGAACGCAATCCAACGGCCGATGAGACCTGCATGAGATTCGCGCGAGGGACCGTGCGGGCCGCGGGCGCTGTGCTCATGGCCATCACGACACTGGCGGTGCTGGCTCAGCCAGCATCGGCTGAACCGGACGTCCAGATCAGCACGGTCTGCACCGATGCTGGCAATCGACGCATTCGGTTGAAGCAAGACACCGACCTCCTCGTGCAGTGGTTCCTCGACGGCACCCCGTACCTCGAACCGAGTACCGACGTGATCATCCTCACGTCCGTGCCCGGAGACGGGAAAGAGCACGTGATCGAGCTGAAGGAGATGCCGGACAAGATCGTGCTCGCCACCTTTGAGGTGACCTTCGAGTTCTGCGAGCAACCGACGGTCACGACCCAACCTCCGGCCACCACCACCCCGACGACCGCAAAGCCGACCACGACGAAGCAGGTCCCGACGACGGCTTCGACCACTCCGTCGACGGTGGCGACGTCGAGCACGACGGCGGACGCATCGACGAGCACAACGACAGCGATCTCGACCACCACCGAGCCGGGCGAATCCACATCGACGACCGAACGAGACGACCGCGCCACCGCGGGGAACGGTGCGGAGATGGTGCTCGGCGCGCTCGCAGCGATTCGTCCCGACATCGATCAGACCAGTGCCCAGACCCTTCCGCCCGACGACATCTTGACGCCTCCGCCATCGCTGGCGGCGAGCGATGATCCTTCGCTCGCCGACGACGCACCCGACACGACGGGTAGCACCGCCATCGGTGATGCCGACGACGGAGGTTCGATGACCGGAGCGATCGTGGTGATCATCGTCGGCCTCATCGCCGCCGGCCTCGTCGGCCTTCTCATCGGGCGTCGGAGCAAGAGCCCCGAGCCAGCTGCGCCTGGAGCGGCCGAGCCGACTGGCGGCGACGCCCCGACAACGGCAATGACACGAACAATGGCGACGGCGACGACAACGGCGACGGAAGCACTGCCCTCGGCCCAGGAGTTGCTGGCCGCCAGAAGCGGGGCAAAGCCGGTGTTCAGCGAGCCGCCGCGAGGCGACGAACCACTGCCACAGCGCCAGCGATCACCGAAACCCTGACGCTCTCGCAAGGCACCGAACTCGGTGACCGCCTCGACGGGAGTCTATGAGTCAGTAGACAGGCGAGTCTAGGTACCTCTAGACTCGTTCGTATGGCACGACCGACCGGGCGTCCGATCCGCGACGAACTCATCGACGTGGCGACGGCGATGATTCGCCGCGTCGGCGTCAACGGCTTCAGCTACGGCGACTTGGCCCGAGAACTCGAGATCAAGGCGCCGTCGATCCACCATCACTTCCGGACAAAGGAAG
>CALLIQ010000188.1 GCA_938008925.1 uncultured Acidimicrobiales bacterium | reverse complement strand
GGGGACGCGATCGAATCGATCGATGCACGAGAGGCGATCTCGGGGCGAGAGATCCGAGTCACCGGTTCCCAGTTCATCGACTGCACCGGCACCGCGATCCTCGGCATTCTCGCCGGGACGCCCACGATGTTTGGCATCGAAGGCGCCGACGAATACGGCGAAAGCCACGCTCCACCGGAACGGCTCGATCAGCACCACGGCAATACGATCTTCTTCCGCACCCGCATGGCCGACGAGCCCGCGGAGTTTCCCGACGTCCCGTGGGCGATCGAGGTGGCGAAGGACTTCGCCGACCTCGGGGGCCAGGCAAAGGAGCCCGGCAAGGACAACGCTGATGGCCCCGTCGTCGAGGCGTTCCGACCACCCGAGGACGACGAGCGAGCCAACTTCACCCGCCGGCTCACCCACTATTGGGAGTACGGCCAATGGTGTGATCCCTACACCGAGGGTGAGCACATTCGTGACCATCTGCTGCGAGCCGTCTACGGAACGATGTCGAACGTCAAGTCGATGGAGCCTGCCGAGTGGGCGAATCTCGAGTTCGACTGGGTTGCACACGTCGCGGGTCAGGGCGAGTTCCGCCGCTACATCGGCGACCACGTGCTCACCGAGAACGACATTCGCGATCACGTCGAGTTCCCCGATGCCGTCGTGGAGAACTCCGGCGCCTTCTGCCTGCACCACCCCATTCACGAGGATTACGACTTCAGGCTCAAAGACTGGACGTGGGACACGCGAGACGAGGAACCGTTCGACATTCCATTCCGCTCGCTGTACTCAGCGCACGTGTCGAACCTGATGATGGCCGGCAAGCACATCAGCGTGACCCACGTGGCGGGCTCGGTCTGCAAGTTCATGGGCAACGGGGCGCAGCACGCCATCGCGACCGCCGCGGCTGCCGCTGTCGCGATTGAGCACGGAGCGACACCACGTCAGGTCCACGACAACCATCTCGACGAGCTCAAGCAACTCGTCGCTGAAGCCCGCGGCGCCGACTGACTTCGTTACCGAAGTCGACCAACCACCTCTCGGCTGCTGGCCGAACTACTATCTCGCCGCCATGTTGAAGTCGCTCGGAGTCACGATCGCCCAGGTCACCGAGCGCATCACCGGTTCAGGTGACGGGTTCGAGGAACTCGATCGCACGCTCGATGCGCCTCGCCTCGCCGAGCAGAAGCGCCAACGACGAACGGTGCTCATGCTCTTTGCGATCTTCATCGCGATGGTGGCGCTGTTCAGCACCCTGTTCCACGAACTCATGGCCGGCGAGGGCCGATCGTTCTCATGGCCAACCAGCGTCTATTGGACGCTCACCACGATGACCACACTCGGCTTCGGCGACATCACGTTCGAGTCCGACGCCGGCCGCATCTTCTCCGTCGTCGTCCTGCTCTCGGGCTCGACGTTCCTGCTCGTCGTCCTGCCCTTCGTGTTCATCCAGTTCGTGTTCATTCCCTGGATGCATGAGCGCGACCGTCGCCGAGCCCCGCGCTCGATGCCGGTCTCGATTCGCGATCACATCATCCTGACCGATCTCGGACCGGTCGAAGAGGCGCTCATCGCCGATGCCGATCAGGCCGAGGTGCCCTACGTCGTGATCGTCGACGATGTCGAAGAAGCGGGTCGTCTGCACGACATCGGGCTCAGCGTGATGGTCGGTCCGCTGGATGATCCGGTCACCTACGAGCGGGCCAGGGTGGCGAACGCAGCGATGGTTGTCGCATCACTCGACGATCAGACCAACACCAACATCGCGTTCACGGTTCGTGAAATCGCCCCCGATGTCGAGATCGTCGCAACGGCCAACCGAGAGGCATCGGTCGACGTGTTGGAGATCGCTGGGGCGGATCGAGTGATCCAGCTCGGCGAGGTGCTGGGCGCGTCGATGGCAGCCAGGGCGCTCGGACTCGAAGGCAAGAGCCACGTCATTGGCGAGTTCGCCGGACTGCAGATCGCCGAAGCCGGTGTCGATGGGACGGATCTGGTCGACCACACCTTGGCGGAGGCGAACCTGCGCCAGCGGTTCAACCTCGGGCTGATCGGCGTGTGGACTCGAGGCGAGTTCGAGATCGCCGAGGCCGAGACGGTGCTGAGCCCGTCCTCGATGCTCCTGCTCGCTGGTTCGTCCGATCAGCTTCGCCGCTTCGACGCCGGTTTCGAGCACGCCGCAGATGCTGCGGGCGCCGACACGCCGAAGGCGGTCGTCATCGGCGGCGGTCGAGTCGGCCGAGCCGCCGGCGCGGCACTTGGCGAAGAAGGTGTGGAGTTCTCGATCATCGAACAACTCGCCGAGCGCAACCGTGGAAATGCTCGCTACGTGATCGGCGACGCCGCCGACCGGTCGGTACTCACAGAAGCCGGTATCGACGATGCCGACGCCGTGTTGATCACGACCCACGACGACAACGTCAACGTCTATCTCACCCGCTATTGCCGCGGCCTGCGGCCCGACATCCGGATCGTTTCGAGATCCCGACTCGATCGAAACGTTTCGACCCTCTATCGAGCCGGCGCGGATTCGGTGCTGTCCTATGCCGACACCGGCTCGACGGCCATCTGGAACCATCTCCGGCGAGACGAGATGCTCGTGATCGCCCACGGTCTGCACGTGTTCCGCTCGCCGATGCCTCGAGAACTCGTGGGACAAACGCTGGCCGAGGCGCACATCCGCCGTCGGACCACCTGCAACGTCGTCGCGATCGAGACACCCGACGGCATCGAGGCGAACCCCGACGCCCACACGCCGCTACCGGCGGGCGCCGAGCTGCTTCTCGTTGGCACCGACGACGCAAAGAGTTTGTTCAGCGAGGCGTTCCCACACGCTCGCCAACGACCACGTCGCCGCAACCTCCGCGCAAGATCATCCGGGTGAGTGCACCCGCGCTCGGCGCGGTCGGCCACTCAGGGCAGTTCGATGATCGTGACCGCCCCGGTGTCA
>CALLIQ010000187.1 GCA_938008925.1 uncultured Acidimicrobiales bacterium | reverse complement strand
ACCGACGACGGCTCCCACGACCACCGCCCCTCCTCGCGAGCAGATCGTGGTCGGCATCGCCGGCGACTCGACGTTCACGAACGGTCTCGAGACCCGAGACCCGTTCGGAGCCATCACCGAGCTCCTCGAAGCGCCAGACCTCATGATCATCAACCTGGAGACGGCAATCGCCGATGCGGGTGTCGGCCGTCCGCCGGTCGACAAGGCGTTCCTGTTCAAGTCGCCGCCTGAGTCGCTCGACCTGCTGGTCGACGCTGGCATCGACGGCGTCACCCTCGGCAACAACCACACGCTCGACTTCGGCGTCCCCGCCCTCGAGCAGACGCTCGACGAGATCGACGCTCGGGGCCTTCTCCGTACCGGGGCCGGCCTCGACGAGGCCGAGGCATACACCCCGCTCATCACGGAGGTCGGCGAGTGGACCATCGGGATCGTCTCGTTCTCTCGGGTGCCCTGCGACTGGTCGGCGTCGGGCGAGAACGTGCGTGAGCAGGTGGCGTGGGCGTGCCCGCCCTTCCTCGACATGGCCGACGCCACCGTCAATGAGGCGCTCGATGCCGCCGACGTCGTCATCGTCGCCGTTCACGGCGGCGCCGAGGGTGAGCTGTGTCCCTCGTCGTTCATGACCGAACTCGAGCAACGTTGGGCCGACCTCGGCGTCCACGCCGTCGTCAACGGCCACCCCCACGTGCTGCAGGGCGTGACCATGCGCGACGGACCCGCCGGGCGAACGCTCGTCGCCCACTCGACCGGCAACTTCGCCTTCCCGCCCTCTCGGGGGATCACCGGCAACAGCGCCATCATCGAGCTGGTGGTGTCGGAGGAGGCGGCGGGTGCCCAACCCGACGTCGCCATGCGCGTCGTTCCCGTGCGAAGCGACGGCGGCGTGCTCACGGTCCCCACCGAGGCGCAGCGCGACGCGATCATCGACCAGATGAACGGTGTCTCGAACGGTGCGGTCGTGACGGCCGACGGCTCCGTCGTCGCCGACCCGGATCAGTCGGGTCGCTGCAGCTGACGATCCAGCCACGGGTTGGCGAAGACGCCGTCCGGATCCCAGCGCTGCGCCACCTCGCCGAACCGAGTTCGGCGGTCGTCGTCGAGCCCTGAGCGCTCGAACAGCTTGCCCCAGTGGGCTCGAGGCGCGAACGGGGCGAGCGCTGACTCGATCGCTCGGGCGGCGGCGAGCGCACCCGTCGAGTGGGGGTGCCACGTGAAGTGGAACGAGAGCGTGTCCTGACCGAACTGCGGGCTCATGAGCAGCTCGTCGGCCGCCACGACTCGGATCTCCCCCACCATGAGCGCCGGGTGCAGCTGGTCTGCGATGCCACGCATGGCCTGCACGGCCTCGGTGCCGCAATCGAGTGGCACGTGATACTCGGACTGGATCTCCGCTCCTGCGCTCGGCTCGTCATCGGCTCGGAAGTGCGGCAGGCGATCCCACCACGGCCCGGCGAGACCGAGCTGTTCGGTGCACGCTCGAGCCGGTTGGTCGAGGATCGGATGGCGGCGTTCGGTCGCCGGCGTGGCATCGAGAAGCGACGTGATGGGCGCTTCGGTGGTGCGCTGCTTGCACCAGATCTGGTCGACCTCGTGCCAACGGGTGAAGACGCTGACGCTGTGAGCGCTCGCCATCACACCGGCGAGATCATCGAGGAGTGCATCCCACGACGGCCGTTCGAAGACTCGTTGCGCCACCTCGTAGTGCGGCTCGGTTGCGAGCGTGACGGCGGTGATGATGCCGAACGCACCGAGCCCGACGACGACGGTCGAGAAGTCGGGGTCGGATGCGTCGATCGTCCGCAACGACCCGTCGGCGGTGACGAACTCGAGGCCGGTCACCGCGGTCGCCAGGTTGCCGAGCCCTACTCCCGAGCCGTGCGTGGCCGTGGTGATCGCTCCAGCGACGGTGATGTGAGGCAGTGACGCCATCACGCCGAGACCGGCGCCACCGCGCTCGAGGGCGGGCCCGACATCGGCATAGGTCGCCCCTCCGGAGACCGTGACCGATGCGCCGTCGAATGCGAGATCGACCGACGGAGGGAGCCCGTCGAGCAGCACGACCGCGTCGTGATCGGCGATGTCGGTGAATGAATGGCGAGACCCGACGGCCCGAAGAGCGGTCGCATCGGCGACGATTGCCTGGAGTTCGTCGACGGAGGTCGGCCGATGCGCCGTCGTTGCCTCGAACTCGTAGTTCCCACCCCAGTTCTTCACGCTCTGAGGCTACTCAGCGATCACGCCCTGCAATCTTGAGAAACTCTTGACTCGATGTTTTGGCTCATCGGTTCGATGACATGGGCATGAGCATCACCGACAACCCGGCAACGCGCCGGAACCCCCTTCGTTCCCGCACGGCCATCGCCGTCGCCGCAGCCGCCGTCGCCTCCCTCGTCAGCGCGACCGCGCCGGCCAGCGCCCAGGACAACACCTTCCGCTGCGACCCCGGCTTCTACCAGGTCATCGCCGGCCAGTTGGCCGAGCTCGACCCGGCAACCGAGACCTACGCCACCATCGGGCCTGACCAGTCGAACTACAACGCCATGTCGTACCGGATCGCCGACGGCTACCTCTACGGCATCTCCGGCACCAACCTCCTCCGCATCGACAACGCTGGAGTGGTCACTACCATCGCATCGCTCGACTTCCCCGGTGGCTCCTACACCGGCGACTTCGACGACGAGGGCCTGCTCAACGTGTCCCGAGGCGGCCGCGACTGGTACAAGATCGACGTCGACACGCTCGAGATGACCACTGTGCCCGAGTTCAGCAGCTACACCGCCGTAGCTGACATCACCAACGTGCACGGCGTGTTCTACGGCGTGAGCAGCGACGGAGCGCTCTACTCCTACGACCAGACGACGCTCGAGACCCGAGAGGTCGGCACGATCTCCGGTCTGCCGACCACTTTGAAGGCCTACGGCGCCGCATGGTCGACCGCTGGCGGCAACCTCTACGTTGGCCGCAACTCCGGCGAGATCTATCAGATCACCGGCTACACGACGTCGACGCCGACGGCCAGCCTCGTCGGCCGAGCCCCTGCGACGAACTCGAACGACGGCGCATCCTGCTCGCTCGCCGTGCCGATCCCCGGACTCGACGACGTCGACGGACCCGAATCGGAGAGCCCGCCCCGCACCGATGAGGCACAGGAGGCCGCCGAGTACTACGAGGAGAACTACGACGAGATCTCCGAGACCTTCACCCCGATGGAGCCAGAGCCCGAGCCCGAGCCGGAGCCCGAGCCCACCGACGAGTCGACCTACACGATCGACGACGCCGGCATGGGCACGGGTCCGAGCTGTGTGCCCGGCGGCGACGTCGACCGTCCTGAACGTGGTCCGGTCGAGAATCTCGTCACCGTCAGCGAGTCGACCCAGCTGTACGCCACGAACTTCGGCGTCGACACGCTCGATGAATGGAGCATTCGCTCCGGAAGCTGGAGCTCCGAGGTCGGAGCGCTCAAGCAGAACAACATCTGCGGCTTCGACCACACGGTTCTCCTCGACGGGTTCTCGGTC
>CALLIQ010000186.1 GCA_938008925.1 uncultured Acidimicrobiales bacterium | reverse complement strand
CTCCCATCCGTTCCAACACGGTGCCTTCGTGGCGGCCGTGTTGGAGGGTGTCGTCATCGACGAACACCCCGATCAGTGGCCGGGCGGTCGCGGACCCGGGATCGTGTGATCGCAGCGCGAGTTGGTACATGGCTTCGGCGGCGAGGTTTGGGTTGAGGCTCAGTGGTTCGCCATCCGACGTGTCGGCGGCGGCGGCGAGTGCTCGTTTCTCTCGTTCGATGGCGTTCCAGACGGCGTCGCCTCGCTCACGATCGAAGGCGGCGTGGATGTGGCGCATGCCGTCGCGGTCGATCCACGACTTCGCCTCTGACTTCTTCCGGTGACGATCCTCGGTCGTTGCCGCCACTTCGGCCCGGATCTTGTCGACGATCGCTTTGAGCCGGACCTTGAACGCGGTCGGATCGAGATCCTGCGCCATCGCCGCCAACTGAACCCGGTACTCGGCGAACAACTCCTGTTCAGCCGGGAGGCCGAGCGACTTCTCCGCCCGAGACAGCGCCGCCAAGTTCTCCGGGTTGATGTGCGGCAACCGCAACGACGACCCACCGTCGCCGCCGTCCGAATCATCGGAGTCGTCGGGCAGCGAGTCGGCCAGCTTCTGATGCGTGCGCGCTCGCTGGGCTTCGGCCCGAGCCTTCGTGCCGGACATGCCCGTGTCGGAGAGGATCTCTTCGGCGGAGATCGATGCGTCGTTGGCTGCGTGACGATCGAGGATGGCGACCGCTCGAGTCTCAGCCACTTGCAACGACCGGCGGATCTCCGCGACCGAACGAAGCACGTGCTCGGCGTCGGCGACGGACGCGACGGAGTCGTCGAGCCCGGTCATCGCCGCTTCGAAATCCGCCAAGATCCCCACGCCCACCATCATGACAGCGGGGTGTGACAGTCAGCCGCGTGACAGCTCGCTGAGCCGAGAGATGCGAGGATCGTCCGGCCCGAGATAGTCGACCAACACACCGAGCACAGAAGTCACGTCGAGTGACTCCGCAGCGTGCATCTCTTCGAGATCGGCCCAGTCCTTCGTCCGGTTGAAGAAGGCCTTGAAGACCGCCAGGTCACGGCAGGCGAGAAACGGCACCGACGCGCCGCCAAACTGCTCGATTCGCGCTCGGTCGGCGGCCTCGCGATGAAAGTCGGTCGTATTGAAGAAGACGTCGACTGGCGTCGTGTCCCACCACAGCCTCGTCTGGCCGTCGGCCTCGATCGCCCGGCGATCCCCCGGCGACACATCGACCCCATCCGGCAGCGCGGCGTAGACAAGCGGCGCGCTCTCGACATCGACGAAGAGATTGATGTCGATGTCGATCGTCGCCCTCGCTCGCTGCGTGCACCACGCCAACGCGAGCGCGCCACCAAACGCGTGGTCGATGCCAGCCTCGGACAATCGCCGATGCAACTCGACGATCCGCTCGACGAGGGTCACCGAACTCGGGCGAAGACGGGCGCTTCGAGATGATCAGCGTGACGAGCCGGAAACGCCTCGGCCAACGCGAGGACTTGCTCCAGCTCCTCCCCTCGTGCGAACTCACGATCACCCCGGTGCCGCTGATGGAGCGTGACATCCGCAGCGAACCCCGCCGCCTGCAGCACGCGGTCGAGCGTCGCCACCGACGGCGTCTTCGAACCTGACTCATACGCCGACAGCGTCGAGTGCGATGTGCCGGCGAGCGACGCAAGGTGACGCAACGTGAACCCGCTTCGAGCGCGAGCGTGGCGAATCAGACGAGCAGCATCCATGACTGACCACAATGGTATCCGAACGGATACCACTCCGTCAAGCGCTGCAAATGAGTCGACCAGATCAACCACAGGCCCGAATCGCGACGCCCAACGTGTCCCCGTTCGTGATCTGCGCCAAGCTGCGTCCATGTCTGACACCGATTCGTCTTCACCCGATCAGGTCCGGCTCGAGCGGACGGCCGCCGTCGCCGCGGCGATGGACGACATCCGAGCGATCGAGGCCGATCTCGGCATCACGCGAGCCGGCGTGGAGGCGATCCGCGATCGTCTCGTCGCGCTGAGCTCACAGCGAGAGCTGTTCTCTCTCGACGACTTTCCATCGCCTGATGCCGACGAGAAGCGCACCAGCTATCTCTACCGACTCTCTCAGGACGCCGATGATCGCTTTGCCCTCTACGCGCAGTCGAGCAACGGACACGTCGAGACGCCCGTGCACAACCACACGACGTGGGCCTGCGTCGTCGGCTTCCACGGCCAGGAGCACAATCGCTTCTTCGAGCGGACCAACGAGGGTGGGGAAGATGGTGTGACCGAGACCCACGACCACATGGTCGAGGCCGGCACCGGGATCGCCATGCTTCCCGACGAGCTCCACTCGATTCACATCGACGGCGAAGCCCTCAACTTCCATTGCTACGGCCTCGCCCTCGAACGGCTCGATGAGCGGGAGTACTTCAACCCGACCGAGAAGACGTGGAAGAGCTTCGCCAACGTGAGCGGTATCCGCGAAGGCCGAGTCGGCCTGCAGAGCTGCTGAGGAGCTCGTCATGAACGCCGGAGAGAGCTCCATCACCGCGATCGACCCCGAGACCTTGGCGAGCTGGCTCGTCGATGGTGACGAACTCGCAGTACTCGATGCTCGTGAGCAGGGCGTCTACTTCGACTCGCACCTGTTCCACGCGGCCTCGGTCCCGCTGTCGAAGCTCGAACTCGTGCTGCCGCGACTCGTGCCGCGCCGATCCGCCCGCGTCGTGTGGTGTGACGACGGCAGCCGACCCGACGGTCTCGCAGCCAAGGCGGCGAGCCGAGCGATCGAACTCGGCTGGACGAACGTGTCGAGTCTCGATGGTGGAACCGCTGCGTGGGAGGCCGAGGGACGAGAGCTCTACTCCGGCGTGAACGTGCCGTCGAAGGCCTTCGGCGAGTTCGTCGAGGTGAACTACCACACGCCGCACATGCCGGCTGCCGAGGTGAAGGCCCTCATCGACGACGGTGCCGACATGATCATTCTCGACTCGCGCCCCATGCCCGAGTTCACGAACATGAGCATTCCGACCGGCACCGACTGCCCTGGCGCCGAGCTGGTCCATCGGGTGAAGACGATGGCGCCCGACCCCGACACGCTCGTCGTCGTGAACTGTGCTGGCCGCACCCGCAGCATCATCGGCTGCCAGTCGCTCGTGAACGCCGGCCTCGAGAATCGAGTGGTCGCGCTCGAGAACGGAACGATGGGTTGGGAGCTCGCCGGCTTCGAGGTCGACCGCGGCCGCGCCGTTCATGCGCCCGACCCGACCGACGCCGACCGGTCCTGGTCTCGAGCGGCTGCTGCTCGCGTCGGCGAGCGATTCGGCGTCGTTGAGATCGATGCCGACACGCTTGCCGCCTGGCAGGCCGACCCGAATCGAACAACGTTCGTCCTCGACGTGCGCACGCCCGAGGAGTTCGAGGCCGGCCATCTCCCCGGCAGCGTCAGCTCTCCGGGCGGGCAGCTGGTGCAGGCCACCGACGAGTACGTCGGCACGCAGAACGCACGACTCGTCCTGATCGACGACGACCGCACCCGCGCCACGATGACCGCCTCGTGGCTTCGTCAGCTCGGATGGGCCGACGCTGTCGTGCTCGCCGACGCCCTCGACGGGGCAGACCTCGAGGTCGGGCCCGGACCGAGTCCACAGTTCGCGGCGTCGACCACGACCATCTCCGTCGACGATCTCGCCGCCAAGCTCGCCCTCGAACCCGCCGAGCGTCCGACCGTGCTCGATCTCGGCGACAGCATCAAGTACCGCAAGAAGGGCCACATCGCCGACGCCTGGTGGGGCGTGCGAAGCCGAATGGACGAGGCTCGATCGGCGATTGGCGAGATCCGCTCGATCGTGTTGACCTCGAGCGATTCACTCGTCGCTGCGCTCGCAGCCACCGACGCCCAGACAGCGTGGCCGGACGCAGAGGTGCTCGTGCTCGACGGCGGGAACCGGGCCTGGAACCACGCCGGTCAACCGATGGAGCCCGGCTTCACCAGGCCGACGACTGAACCGAACGACATTTGGTACAAGCCATATGACCACGACGACGGCGTCCCGGCAGAGCACATGCAGAACTACCTGACGTGGGAGGTCGCCCTCGTCGAGCAGCTCGACCGAGACCCGACCGTCTCGTTCCCGACCTTCGACTGAGCGCCCACCCGTCATGGATGCCGCCACACGACTGATCACCGAACCGGCAAGGCAGACGCCGGTCCTGGCCAGCGCTGACGTCGTCGTGGTCGGCTCCGGACCTGGCGGCCTCGCGGCGGCGATTGGAGCGGCCCGAGCGGGCGGTTCGGTGATCCTGCTCGAACGCAACGGCTGCTTCGGCGGCAACATCACACAGGTCGGCGTCGAAGGCTTCGCTTGGTATCGCCACGAGAACACCGTCGATTCCGAGGGTGTCGGGATCGAGTTCGAGGAGCGGGCGAAGGCGATGGGCGCAGCCCAACCCGAACCGCAATCCGACAGCCACGCGCTCGACGCCGAGGCGTTCAAGTATGTCGCCGACACCTTCGTCGCCGAGTCCGGAATCCAGCCGCTGCTGCACGCAACCGTGGTCGCTCCGATCGTCCGGGACGATGCGATCCACGGTGTGATCATCGAATCGAAGTCAGGTCGCCAGGCGGTCTTGGCCGAGCGGGTCATCGACGCGACGGGCGACGCCGACATCGCCCATCGGTGCGGGGCGCCGACGTTCAAGACACCGCCAGAGCAGATGATGGCAGCATCGGTGATGTTCCATCTCACCGGCGTCGACAAGGCCGCCTTCCTCGCCGGCGTCGCCGCCGACCCGCAGACCTACAAGGACTGGGAAGGCGGCGAGTGGACAATCGAGACCACCGGCAAGGAGGACGACATGTTCTCCCCGTTCCTGCGCAAGCCCTTCGAGCAGGCGATGGACGCCGGACTGATCCCTCGCGATCTCACCACGATCGGCGGCACGTGGGGTGCGATCAGCGACCAGGGCGACCTCACGTACCTCAACCTGGTCCATCTCGACGGTGTCGACGGCACCGACGTCGAGAGCCTCACGGCGGGCGAGATCGAAGGACGCCGCCAGGCGATGCTCGCCACCGAAGCCATCCGTCGGTTCACCCCTGGAGCCGAGAACGCGAAGCTCCGGAACTTCGGCATGACCATCGGGATTCGAGACACCCGCAAGATCGATGCGCGCTACAACCTGACCGCGCACGACGTTCGTGAGCAGGGGCGATTCGACGACAGCATCGGCATCTTCCCGGAGTTCATCGACGGCTACGGAATTCTCATCCTCCCGACCACCGGCCGGTACTTCCAGGTTCCGTACCGCTCGATGGTCCCGAAGGGCATCGACAACCTGCTCGTCACCGGACGAAGCATCGGTGGCGATCGCGACAGCCACGCCGCCGTGCGCAACATGATGTGTTGCACCGTCGCTGGTCAGGGTGCAGGCGTGGCTGCGGCGATCTCGGTGCGAACGAACCGATCGGTCGCAGATGTCGACGTGCACGCCGTGCAGATCGAACTCAAGCGCCAGGGAGTTCGCGTGTTCTGAGCCGTGACGCCGCGAGCGCCACTGACAACTCGGAACACCGCTCAGGGTCCGAACGGCACTCCGTAGCGCTCGGAGAAGACCACCTCTTCGACAGGCTTGCGCGACAGCTTCGTGTACTGCTTGTCGGGCTCGGGCCAGCCCACTGCGACGAGCGCCCCGACGGCAACGCCTTCCGGCAATCCGAGCAGCTCGGCCACCTCGGGTTCTTCCGCTGCGAGCAGCGTGGTGAGCGCCGAACCCAGGCCTTCGTTTCGGCAGCCGAGGAGCACGTTCTGGACGAAGGTGTAGAGCGACCCTCCCCCGACGATGCTCTGTCGGTCGAGCTCGGAGTCGGTGACCGCCAGCGTCCACAGTTCGACGCAGCACACGAGCAGGGCCGGGACGTTGGCCAGCGAGTTGGTGAAGTCGTCGGTGCGGGTCAGACGATGCTGCGACGGATCGTAGGTGTCCATCTTCGTCTTCTCGTCGGAGGTCTGGAACCCGACCACTCCCTCACGAGCGTGCTCCAGGTAGACGTTCCACTGCCGTGCATGCAGCGCGGCGATGGCGGCCTTCATCGCCGGTTCGCGCACCACGACGGTCCGCCAGCCCTGGCGGTTGCCGCCCGACGAGGCGAACCGGGCATGATCGAAGATCCGGTGGAGCGTCGCATCGTCGACGGGGTCGTCGGTGAAGTACCGGCACGATGGGTTGGTCCGCATGGCGTCGTAGAGCTCCATCGGCGGACACTACGTCACCGACGAGATCGATCGCGAGTGCCGATCACGCAAGTCCTCACGGGGCGACATGCCATACTCGCCCGATGAGTGGCGAAGCGGCTGAGGGCATTGTCGAAGACAGCGCCGACGATGGTGTCAGCGACCTGCTGTCGACCGCGTATTCGGTCGACGGGCCAGACGCGAACAGAGCGCTGTATGCCCAGTGGGCGGCCACCTACGACGCCGACTTCGTCGCGGCGAGCGGCTACGTGTACCACGAGCACGTCGTCGACCTGTTGCTCCGGACCAGACCATCGCTCGGACTCGACGATGCCGTGCTCGACGTCGGCTGTGGAACCGGGGTCGTCGGCGAAGCGCTCCGAGCCAGAACGCCGGCAGCGATTGACGGCATCGACATCTCGCCGGAGATGCTCGAACGAGCGGGAGCGAAGCGCCTCGACGGTGACGCCGTCTACCGAGATCTGATCGTGGCCGACCTCACCGGGCCGATCGACGTGGCGTCCGACCGGTACACCGCGCTCATCAGCACCGGGACGTTCACGCACGGCCACGTCGGGCCCGACGCGCTCGGCGAACTCGTTCGAGTCTGCGCACCGGGAGCGAGCTGCGCGATCGGGATCAACGCATCCCACTTCGTCGAGCACGGGTTCGACACCGCACTCAAACGGCTGGAGGATGACGGCGTGCTCACGACCGTCGACCTCGCGTCGGTCCCGATCTACACAGCAGCGCCGGGCGACCACGACTCGGTAGCCAACGTCGCCCTGCTCACGATCACCTGAACCACGGCCCAACCACGGAGTGCCCAAATGAGTTTCTACACCGATGCCCAACGCAGTTTGCAGGAGGAATTCGACTCCACGCGGCTCGCCGGCACGATGGAGGCGGTCATCATCAACGATGAGCTCGACGAGGGGCAGATCGATTTCATTCGTTCGAGAGACTTCTTCTTCTTGTCGTCGGTCAACGCGTCTGGTGAGCCGACGGTTTCGTTCAAGGGTGGCGACGTCGGGACGGTGACCGTCATCGACGAACGCATGCTCGCCTTTCCGATCTACGACGGCAACGGCATGTTCCTCTCGGCCGGCAACATCGCCGAGACGGCGAAGATCGGACTGCTGTTCATCGACTTCGAGACGCCGCAGCGTGTGCGGGTCCAGGCCACGGCCACGATCGACCAGAGCGACGAACTGATGGC
>CALLIQ010000185.1 GCA_938008925.1 uncultured Acidimicrobiales bacterium | reverse complement strand
TGGTGGGGGATGAGGCCGACGTGGCCCATGATCGGCACACCGGCGTCGGCCACGGCGCTGATGATGTCGAACTTGTCCCTACCGCCTTGCAGCTTGAGGGCGTCGGTGCCCGACTCCTTCATCATCCGCAGAGCGTTCACCACTGCGATCTCCTCCGTCGCATAGGAGCCATAGGGCATCGCCGTGATGCAGAAGGTGTCCGGCGCTCCCCGGCGCACTGCCTTGGTGTGGTCGATCATCTGGTCGACGGTGCACTCGAGGGTGTTCTCGTGGCCGTACATCGTCATGCCCATGCTGTCGCCAACGCCGACGATGTCGATCCCGGCCCGGTGGGCCCAGGTCGCGGTCATGAAGTCGGCGATCGCCACCATCGACAGTCGTTCACCTGCCGCCTTCTTCTTCGCCAGGTCGGGCACCGTCAGCTTGAGTTTCGGTTGGTCGGTCACGGGAGATCCTTCTCGACGAGTGAGTCCGCACGTCGATCACGTGCCGATCAGTGCGACCGACTTCATAGCGCACCGAAGCCCGTCACGTGTCGGTGATGGTGCTCGTCATCGCTGTGACCTAGCGTCTCCGCGGGGACGCAGTTGCCGCGGGGGAGGCCGTGCCGACGGGGATGCTGTGTCAACGTGCAGGCGTGTCAACGGGCAGGCGTGTCAACGGGGAGGCAATGCCATGGGACTCATCGAAGCCGTACACGACGTGAGCGACCAGCTGACCGCCGACGCGCCTGCATGCGACGAACTCGGTCAGCTCACCGATCGTTCGTGGGCGCTCCTGCACGAGTCGGGGATCTTGCGCAGCTTGCAGCCCGAACGTTTCGGAGGGGCGGAGTGCTCGATGCCCGAGTTCGTGGACGCGGTGATGGCGATCGCCGAGGCGGCCCCGTCCGCCGGATGGGTGGCCGGCGTCATCGGCGTGCACCCGTGGCAACTCGCGCTCTTCGACGATCGTGCGCAACAAGAGATGTGGGCTGACGATCCCACCCGCATGCACTCGTCGTCCTACAACCCCACCGGTCGGGCCACGCCGACCGAAGGCGGGTACGAGGTGAGCGGCAGGTGGTCGTTCTCTTCGGGCAGTGGTCACTGCGAGGGCGTCAACCTCGGGGTCGTGACGAGCCGTCCGGATGGCGGCCGAGAACTCCGCTCGGTGCTGCTCCAACGCCACCAGTACGAGATCGACTCCACGTGGGACGTCGCCGGTCTGCGGGGAACGGGCAGCGACGACATCGTCGTCGACAAGGCATTCGTGCCGACCTATCGATCCCAGAGCCACCTCGACTACGGCGGCGATGTCGCTCTCCCCGGTTGGGAGCACAACACCGCCGCCATCTTCCGCATCCCGTGGTCGGTGATGTTCAACGCAGCGTTGGCCGCGTCGATTCTCGGTGCCGCCCGGGGCTACCTCGAGACGTGGATCGACGAAGCCAAAGAACGGGGCCGACCTGGATCCGGCGGCCTCGCAGACGACCCCTTCACTCAGCGTCGGGTCGCCGAGGCCAGTTGGATCCTCGAAGCGGCCGAGTCGAGCATCCGTACCGATGCCGCCGAGTTGCAGGATCGGGCCGAGCGGGGCGACACGCCGACGATGGCCGACCGCGGGCGGTACCGATGGCGCCTCAATCGAGGGTGCGAGCTGGTCGCGGCGGCCGTCGGCGATCTGCACCGCGCTGCATCGGGTCGAGCGATCTTCCGCGACCATCCGCTCCATTCGAGATTTCACGACGTCCAGGCCGGTCTCGGCCATGCGTTCTTGCTGACCGACCCCGTGGCCAAGGCGGCCGGCGGCGAGCTGCTCGGCACCGACAACCCGGAGATGATCCTGTGATCCAGTCCCTGGCCTACCTGGGCTTCAATTCGCCGAACGCCACCGAGTGGTCGACCTTCGGGCCCGAGGTGCTCGGCGCGGAGCTGGTCGATGTTGATGGCGCAGCGGCTGGACTCCGAGTCGATGACGCCGCCTGGCGCGTCGCCATCCACGAGGCCGATGAGAACGACATCGCCTACATCGGATGGGACGTCGGTGACGCAGCCGGGCTCGAAGGCGTCAGCGCTCGGCTGACCGCCGCAGGATTCGACGTCGGCTCGGATCGCGACGCCAACGCGGACGTGATCGCGGCCCGGCAGGTCGATGACCTCGCCTGGATCACCGACCCGTTCGGGTTCCGACACGAGTTCTCCCATGGTCACGCGCAGGCCGCCACGCCGCTGAGCCCCGGCCGTGCGATGCAGGGAGGGTTCGTCACCGGTGCTGGCGGGATGGGTCATCTCGTCGTGATCGTGCCGGACGGTGAGGTGGCCGACGACTTCTATCTCGACACGCTCGGATTCTCTCATTCCGACGACGTCGAGGCGGGCGTGACGGTGCGGTTCCTGCACTGCAATCAGCGCCATCACTCCTTCGCCTTTTCCGTCGTTCCTGGCATGGTCGGCGTTCACCACTTCATGTTGGAGGTCGAGGTGCCCGACGACGTCGGGCGGGCGTACGACATCGTGAACGAACGTGGCCTGCCCGTCGCCATGTCGCTCGGTCGCCACACCAACGACGAGATGTTCTC
>CALLIQ010000184.1 GCA_938008925.1 uncultured Acidimicrobiales bacterium | reverse complement strand
ACTCATCCCGCTTGGACGCAGCCCGCTGAGGAAGCAGTTCGGTGAGCAGTGGAGAAGCCATGCATCCAACGGTAAGAACGCCCGTGTTTCCCGTCGTCACTCGCACGGGGTATTGCATGGTCACCCGAGCGGGTGAGCCCGTCACTCCTCGTCGGTCAGCAACCCTCCGATGTTCGAGCTCGACTCGTACTTGATCTCGGTCACGAGGTACGAGGTCACGGAGACAACGCCGTCGATGGCGTGAATCTCGTTTTGCAAGACGTCGTTGAGGTGCGACACGTCGCGACAGAAGACATCGACGATCAGGTCGTGTCCTCCGGCGACGAGCGCGATGTAGCCGGTGGCGTCGAGCGGGATGAGCGCATCGGCGACCTCGGACACCCGCCCGGACTCGACGTGGAGCAGGAACGTGGCGTTGACGCCGCGGCCGGCCCGGTTCGGGTCAAGCCAGACGTTGAGGTGCAGCGTTCCGCTCTCCCGTAGTTGTGAGAGCCGATTGCGGACGGTTCCGACCGAGACGCCGATCTCTTTCGAGATCTCGCTGTACGTCGCTCGTGCATCCTCGACCAAGCAGCGCACGATGGCCTGATCTGTTCGGTCGAGTTGCATTTTCGTCACTGGTGCATCGCTCCTTCTACAAAATTTGTAGTGATTCTTGTCCACACTGCCGAAATAGCAAGACTAGGGTCCGGCACTACGACCGTGGAGGGCACCCGGGCCGCTCGGTCTTCACGTTGCGAAAGGTGAATTGAACCATGAAGACGCCGAGGAGCCTTGCACTCGTCATCGCGCTGGCGATGGTGCTGTTCTTGTCCGCATGCACGGGAGGCAGCGACGACGGAGCCGACTCATCCGACTCGAATGGCGGTGAAGCAGCCGCCGATGGATCGGGCGATGAAGGAGACGGTGACGGCGACGAGACCGACGCCAGCACGGGCGGCGACGACACGAGTCGCTTCGTCTATGCAAACCCCTTCCCGATCTTCGACCTCGACCCGTCGAGCGCGTTCTCGTCGGAGAACGTCGTGCTCCAGAACGTCTACGAGTCGCTGACCGTGTTCAATCCCCCGGGCTCAGCTGAGCTGGTGTCTCCCGGGCTCGCCGAGTCGTGGACGTCCAACGACGACGCGACGGAATGGACGTTCGTCCTGCGAGAGGGCGTCACGTTCCACGATGGCTCGCCCCTCACCGCCGACGCCGTGATCGGTTCCATCCAGCGAACGATCGACTTGGACCTCGGCGCTGCGTTCATCTTCTTGCCGATCCTCGAGATGACCGCCACCGACGACCTCACGGTCACCTTCACGCTCGAGTACCCGGCTCCGCTCGACATCGTCATGTCGTCGAACTACGGCGCCTACATCATGAGCACCGACGGAGCTGCCCAGGACGCCGACTGGTTCAACGCCGGCAACGAAGCGGGCACGGGTCCGTACACGATCGCCTCGTTCACCCCCAACGACAGCGTCGAGCTGGCCCAGTACCCCGACTACTGGGGTGGTTGGACCGACGGGCAGTTCGAACAGGCTGAGATCCAACTCGTCGAGGACCCCGTCCTCGCCGAGCAGCTCGTGCGCAATGGCGATGCTGATTTCACCTACAACCTGCCCTTCGACTCCTACGCAGGTCTCGACGGTGTCGACGGGCTCTCCGTGGTTCGCGGCGAGTCGATGCAGAATCTCTTCGGCCTCTTGAACCACGAACGTCTCTCCCCCGAGGTTCGCGAAGCACTCGTGCTGTCGTTCCCCTACGACGAGGTCGTCGAGGCCTTCTACGGCGGCGAGTCGACGCGATCGCAGGGCATCATCCCTCAGGCCGTGTGGGGCTCGAGCACCGACCTCGACCTTCCCGAAACCGACCTCGACGCCGCCGCTGCGATTCTCGCCGACGCCGGCATATCGGATCTCTCGGTGACCTACAGCTTCGATGCTGGCACGACCGAACAGCAGCAGTTCGGTGAGCTGTGGCGGGCCAACCTCGCGACGATCGGCGTCGATCTCGTGCTCGAACCGCTGACCTTCGACGCTCGCTGGGAGCTCGCGCAGGCCGACCCGGCCAACGCACAAGACGTGTTCACGCTCTTCTGGTTCCCGACGTTCGTGACGCCCTACGACTTCATGTTCTCGTTGTTCCGCAGCGAGGACGCTCCGTTCTTCAACCTCGGCTACTACAGCAACCCGGACTTCGATGCGCTCATCGACGAAGCGGATGCCATCAGCGGAACCGACCGGGACGGAGCAATCGCCCTGTTCCAAGAAGCGTCGCAGATTCTCATCGACGACAACGCTGCGGTGTTCATGGTCGACGTGCCGAACGTCGGCGTGATCAGCTCCGATGTGTCGGGCTACGTTGCGAACCCCGCGTACAGCGGTGTCGTCCGCTTCTACGACCTCAGCCGGGGTTGATCCAGCCAGTCGGACGCTGACCCCACTTCCATCCACCCTCCTGCCGTGCGCTACCTCCTCCGCCGCCTTTTGACGAGTGCGCTCGTCGTGCTGGGCGTCGTGACGATCACGTTCGCGGTCTCTCGGGTGGTGCCCTCGGACCCCGCTGCTCTGTATGCGGGGCCGAGGGCTCGTCCGGCACAGGTCGAGCAGGTTCGCCAAGACCTCAACCTCAACGACCCGCTGGTCGTGCAGTACGCGACCTACCTCCGAGACCTCGGCGGTGGCGATTTGGGCGTGTCGTTCGCCACCAGACGCCCGATCGCGAGCGACCTCGGCGATTTCCTTCCGGCGACTCTCGAACTGGCGCTCACTGCGACGTTGTTGTCGATGGTCGTCGGCATCCCCCTCGGCGTCCTCGCAGCCGCTCGGCGAGGGCGACCTCGCGACGCCGTCCTCCGGCTCGGTGCCGTCACGAGCGTGTCGGTTCCGGTCTTCTGGTCGGCGCTGCTGCTCCAGCTGCTGTTCGCCAGCAAGCTCGGCTGGCTTCCCCTCTCCGGCCGAACCTCCTCATCCGTCGACTTCGACCAGCCGACCGGCTTCTTTCTGATCGATGCCGCGCTGTCGGGGAGCCTGACGAACCTCTGGGACGTCGTGCGCCACCTCGTGCTCCCCGTGCTCGTCATGGCCGCCTACCCATTGGGACTCACCATCCGCTTGATCCGGGGGTCGATGCTCGAGGTTCTCTCCGAGCCCTACATCGAAGCGGCGCGGGTCGCCCAGATCCCAGAGCGGACGATCCTGTATCGGCTCGCGCTGAAGAACGCGTTGGCCCCGGCACTGACGATCCTCGGCCTCACGTTCGCCTATTCGGTGTCGAGCGCCTTCCTCGTCGAGGCCGTGTTCAACTGGCCCGGCCTCGGGAAGTACCTGACCGAGGCGATCGTCCGGGTTGACTTCCCCGTGATCACCGCAGCCACCCTCGTGATCACCGTCATCTACGTGATGGTCAATCTCGCACTCGACCTGCTGCACGCTCGACTCGACCCGCGGGTGAGGCTCGACCGATGACCAGCACGCTCCCCGAAGAGATCGGGGCCCAACCGGCTCGCCGATTCCTCGGCCGTTTCGCAACACGCCCTGGATCGGCGACGTGGTACTACCGCCGTAGCTGGCTCGGCATGGCCGCCGCGATCGTCGTCGCTCTGTTCGTGTTCGGGGCGTTGTTCGCCGACTGGCTCACTCCTTACGCCGATCAGGGCCGGGGCGCTCCGAACGTGACCGATCGGCTCCAATCCCCGAGCTGGTCGCACTGGATGGGGACCGACGACCTCGGGCGCGACGTCTTGGCCAGGGTGCTCTTCGGTGCGAGGACCGCGCTCATCGTCGCCGTCGGGGTCGTCACCATCGCCGTCGTGGTCGGCGTGATCGTCGGCGCCGTCGCCGGCTACTTCGGCGGGTGGGTCGACGAGGTGCTGATGCGTCTCACCGACACGTTCCTCGCGTTTCCGCCGCTGTTGCTCGCCGTCATCGTCGCCGCCGCCCTCGGTGCAAGCCTGCGAAACACGGTCATCGCGATCGCCGTGTCGTGGTGGCCCTGGTACGCCCGGCAGGTCCGAGCGCAGGTGCTCAGTCTCCGCGATCGCCCCTTCGTCCAGTCGCTTCGCGCCATCGGCGTGCCGAGCCACGTCATCATCCGCAAGCACGTCATACCAAACGCCATGTCACCGGTGTGGGTGCAGGCGACGGCCGACCTGGGGGCCTCGGTCCTCACCGCCGCCGGTTTGAGCTTCGTCGGTCTCGGGCCACGCCCACCCACCGCCGACTGGGGCGTCATGATCAACGAGGGTCGTCAGCTCGTGCTGTCGGGACAGTGGTGGATCGCCGGATTCGCCGGCGCTGCGATCACGCTGGTCGCGCTCGCTTTCAACCTGGTCGGGGACGTCGTTCGCGACGTCACCGACCCCAAGACGCGAGGCGAGGGCGGGTCGTGACCGCGCTGCTCTCCATCGACGCGCTCGGCGTCACCTTCGACTCGCCGGGCGGCGCCGTGCGGGCGGTGCGCAGTGTCTCCCTCGACGTCCGCGAGGGCGAGACCCTCGGCGTGGTCGGGGAGTCGGGTTGCGGCAAGTCCGTGACGTTCCGATCGATCCTCGGCCTCACGCCACAGTCGGCGACGACGACCGGCACCGTCCGGTTCGACGGCTCCCCCATCGATCTCGACGGATCGCTGTGCCGACACGCCGCGATGATCTACCAGAACCCCGGGGCCGCGCTGAATCCCGTCTTCACGATCGGTCAGCAACTCGAGCTCGTCGCCGGCACCAAGGATCGAGAGCAGCTCGCGAGCCTGCTGGCCGATGTCGGGCTCCCCGACCCTCAGCGCTCACTCGACGCGTATCCGCACGAACTGTCGGGCGGCATGCGCCAACGAGCGGTCATCGCCTTCGCCCTGGCTCAAGACCCCCGTCTCCTCATCGCCGACGAGCCGACGACGGCTCTCGACGTCACGACGCAGGCTCAGGTGCTCGATCTGATCCAACAGATCCAGCGAGATCGAGGACTCACGGTCGCGATCGTCAGCCACGACCTCGGCGTCATCCGCCGGGTCGCCGATCGAGTCGCCGTCCTCTACGCCGGCCGTGTCGTCGAAACCGGGCCGACCGATGCCGTCTTGGAGTCCCCGCTTCATCCATACACCCAGGCGTTGATCCGCTCTCAACCGTCGATGGCCGGCGACCTGGGAGTGCTCGACGCCATTCCCGGTGCGGTGCCCGACGGACGAACCCGCATTGACGGCTGCTCCTTCGCTCCTCGCTGTCCACACGCCACCGACGCCTGCCTGGCCGATGTCCCTCCGCTCGAATCGACCGGTCGAACGGATGATCATCAGGTTGCCTGCGTGCTCGCGGGGCGGGGTCGACCGTGAGCACCGAGCATGCCACTTCCCCGATCGGCGCCGAGCCGCTGATCGACATCGACGGCCTCGGCGTCGAGTACCGCTCTCGCGAGAACGGCCGACGCTCGACGGTTCGCGTCATCGATGACCTTCGGCTCTCGGTAGGACGAGGCGAGGTGCTCGGCGTGGTCGGCGAGTCGGGCAGCGGAAAGTCGACGCTCGCCCACGCACTCGTCGGGCTCGTCGAACCGGTCGAAGGTTCCATCCGCTTCGACGGCATCGAACTCGTCGGCCTCACCGGTCGGGCTCGGCGCCCGATGCAAAAGCGGATGCAGATGGTGTTCCAGAACCCGCAACTCTCGTTGAATCCCCGTCGAACCGTCGGCGACCAACTCTCCGAACCGCTGCGAATCCACACCGACCTCGACGCCGGCCAGCGCGACGAGCGCGTTCGATCGTGGCTGGAGTCACTCGAGCTCACGCCGGACATTGCGAGCCGTCATCCCCACGAGCTGAGCGGCGGGCAAGCCCAACGGGTGGTCCTGGCTCGAGCGATGACGCTCGAACCCGAGGTGATGATCTTCGACGAACCGACGAGCGCGTTGGATGTCTCGGTCCAGGCTGGCGTCCTCAACCTGTTGCGCGAACTTCGCGACGCAAACGGCCTGACCTACATCTTCATCACCCACGACCTCGCCGTCGCCCGCTACCTGTCGGACCGGATCGCCGTGATGCGCTCGGGCGAGATCGTCGAGCTCCGACCGACCACCGAGCTGTTCAGCGAGCCTGAGCACGAATACACCAAGGCGCTTCTGGCGTCGTCGCTTCAATCGTGAGGATCTCGCCGTGCTGAGAATTGGTGTCGATGTCGGCGGAACGCACACCGACGCTGTGCTCCTCGACGGTGATGCGGTGCTTGCCGCCACCAAGGCGTTGACGACGGCCGACGTGTTGACCGGCGTCGTGAACGCTCTCGACACCGTGTTGTCGGACGTGCCGGGCAGCGAGGCGGCGGTCGCCGCCGTCATGCTCGGCACCACGCAGTTCACCAACGCCGTCGTCGAGCGGCGCGAACTGGCGGAGGTCGCCGCCGTTCGAATCGGCATGCCATCGGGCCGGGGCCTCCCACCAAAGATCGGCTGGCCCGATGACATCGCGAACGCCCTCGGTCCGAACGTCTACGAACTGCACGGCGGCATGTCCTACAGCGGATGGCCGCTCGCCGAGCTCGATTCGTCTGAGATCGACCGGATGGTTCGCGACCTCGTTCACAAGAACGTCGAGGCCGTCTCGATCGCAGGCGCCTTCTCGCCGGTCCAGCCCGAGATGGAGCTCGAAGTGGGCCGTTCCGTTCGGAAGGCCCTGCCGGACGCACGCATCACGCTCTCGCACACCATGGGCGGCCTCGGCATTCTCGAACGAGAGAACGCCGCACTGCTGAACACCAGCCTGCTCGGCTTCGCTGATCGAGTCGTCGACGCACTGGTCTCCGCCGTGCGCGATCGCGGCCTGGGATGCCCGTTCTTCGTGAGCCAGAACGACGGAACGCTCATGCAGGCCGAGTTCGCTCGGTCATTCCCCGCCCTGACATTCGCGTCCGGCCCGACGAACTCGCTGCGCGGAGCGTCGAAGCTGACCGGGCTCACCGAAGCGGTGGTCGTCGACATCGGTGGCACGACGTCCGACATCGGCGTGCTCCGCAACGGCTTTCCCCGAGATTCGAACGTGGTGATCGAAGTCGGTGGCGTCCGCACGAATTTCCGGATGCCCGATCTGCTTGCGATCGGTCTCGGCGGCGGAAGCTTGGTCGGCGCTGACGGGACCGAGGTCGGCCCTCGGTCGCTCGGCCACCGACTCGTCGAGGATGGCCTGGTGTTCGGCGGCGACGTGATGACCGCGACCGACGTCGTCGTCGCGAGCGGCGAAGCGAACATCGGGGATCCTCGGTTGGTTTCGGACTTGGACCCGACGGTCTGCAAGGCAGCGCTCGGCCGGATCACCGAACTCCTCGACTCGGGCATCGAGCAGATGAAGCCGAGCAGCGATCCGCTCCCGGTGATCCTCGTCGGCGGAGGGAGTCTGCTCGTCACGCAGGGTCTTGCCGCGGCATCGGAGTTGAAGCGCCCGGAGCACGCTGAGGTGGCGAACGCGATCGGAGCAGCCATCGCCCAGATCGGCGGCGAGGCCGAGCAGCTGGTCTCCTACGATCAGGTGTCCCGCGACGACGCGATCGCTGCGGTGACCGCGCAGGCGGTCGACACCGCTGTTGCCGCCGGCGCCGACAGAGCCACGACGCGCACGATCGACATCGAAGAGATCGCGTTGTCCTACATGACCGATACGACCGTACGGCTACGGGTGAAGGTGGTCGGCGACATCGCCGGCCTCGGTTCGAAAGAGGACACTCGATGATGTTCGGGGTGGATCGACTCGAAGACCTGTCGCTCGGCGCGGCCTTCCTCGCAACCGGGGGCGGTGGCGATCCGTACATCTCGTTGCTGGCTGCGCAAGCGGTGCTGGCGAAGAACGGTCCGGTCGAACTCATCCGGGCGGCCGAACTCGACGACGATGCGCACGTGGTCTCGATCGGCGGGGTCGGGGCGCCCTCGGTCAGCCTCGAGCTGTTGCCCTCCGTCGATGACCCCGCGATCGCTCTCGCCGCATACGAGACGCTCGTCGGCCGGCCGGTCGATGCCGTCGTGTCGTTCGAGATCGGCGGCGGCAACTCGCTGATCCCACTCATCGCCGGATCCGAACTCGGGCTGCCCGTGGTCGACGGCGACGGGATGGGCCGGGCGCTCCCCGAGGCGCAGATGATGACGTTCTCGATCGCCGGCGTCTCGCCGACTCCCGCCCTCGCCCTCGACTACGCCGGGAACACCGCCACGTTCCAGACCGACTCGACGCTCACCTACGAGCGACACATCCGGGCGATGGCCGCTGCGATGGGCGGCATGATCACGACGGTTGAACACCCGATGACGGGGCGCGAGGTGCAGTCGTGCGTCATGGACGGCACGGTGAGCTTCTCAGCGGAACTCGGGCGGCTGCTGCGGGAACGGCGGGGGCATGTTCACGGCATCGTCGAGCCGCTGCGCGATCTCTTCGCCGACTCGATCTATGGCGACGTCCACCATCTGTATTCCGGAAAGGTGGTGGACGTCGCGACCGCCGTCGTCGGCGGCTACGACATCGGTCGGGCCGTGATCGAGCCGTTCGGAGCCGACGCCGATCCACTCGTCATCGACATCAAGAACGAGTACCTCGTGGCCCGTACCGGTGGACATGTCGTGTGTTCGGTCCCCGATCTCATCTGCGTGGTCGACTTCGAGACCTCGACGCCGATCAATGCTGAGCGTCTGCGATTCGGCCAGCGCGTGTCGGTGCTCGGCATCGGTTGCCCCGAGTTCTTCCGTCAACAACGAGCGCTCGACGTCGTCGCTCCGCAGTGCTTCGGTTTCGAGCACGACTTCACTCCGGTCGAGGATCTGACGGCCCACCATCAACCGCTCGAGCGCTGAGCCTCGACCCGACAGGTGTCACAGCCGTTGTGACAGCCCGGATACACAACTGCCCGTAGGGCTTCGCTACTGTTCAAGCGGTGAGGGACCAGACTCGACGCCGCCTTCTCGACGGCATCACCTCGCCCGACACGGCCAATGGGACCGTCGTGGTCAACGGGTCGGTCGGCATCGGCAAGACCACCTTCCTGCAGAGCCTGGCGGCGGCAGCCCGAGCCGAAGGAATCCAGGTCGGCTGGGGCGTGTGTGGCGAGTTCGCCGCAGCACCACCGATGTGGGGCTGGAGCGAGGCGATCTCCTCGGTCGACGCCGATTTCCGGGTCGAGACCGAGCCGGGCGAACAAGACGTCGCCACCGGCATGGTGTTCCGCTCGGTCGCCAACTGGATCGGCACCCAATCGAGCGACGGCCCGCTGCTGCTGATCCTCGACGACCTCCACGATGCCGATCAGTCGACGGTCGACCTCTTCGCCTATCTGTCTCGCCGACCCCGCACGTCGACCTGGACGGTCATCGGATCGACCCGGCCCGGGCGCGACGACATCACGTCGCTGCGCTGCCCCCAGATCAACCTGGACGGACTCGACACCACCGAGACGATCGACCTCGCCGGCTCGATCGGCACCACGCTCACCGCTGATGAGGCCGATCAGCTCCGGCGGCGGACCAATGGCAACCCGCTCTTCATCCGCCGGCTCATCGAGCATCGGGCCCACACCACGTCGCTCCCGCCCGAGCTGTCGACCCTTCTGCGCCAGGAGCTCGAGGAGATCCCGAGCGGTGTGCGGCCAATCGTCGACGCGCTCTCCGTCCTCGGCACCTCTGCCGAACGCAGCCTGCTGGCCGAGGTCGTCGCCGACTCCGGCGCCGACTTCAACGCCGTCGAATCAGGCGGGGTGCTCGTGACCGAGGGCGAGGCCATCGCGTTCTCTCACGCCCTGATGCGTGAGCTCATGTACGACGACCTCGGCGACGAGCGGCGCGGCAGCCTGCATGCGCAGGTCGCCGACGTGCTCCGCAACCGTGGCGAGAGCGCGCTGACCGTCGCTCATCACCTTCGTCGAGCCGCTACCGCGCAGCAGGGCAGGCCCGCCGCCGAGATGGCGCTCGAAGCCGGCGACCTCGCGATCGGCATGGGCGCGCTGCCTGAGGCGGTTGAGCACTACGGCCTCGCCGTGTCGATCCTCGATCGCGTCGGCACGCCGGACGAGCGAGCCGACGGCATCCTGCGCCGAGCCCGGGCGCTCAGCTTCGCCGGCCAAGTCGAGGCTGCTGCCGCGACCCTCGATGAAGCCGCCGACCTCGACGACGAACTGTCGATCGACCTGAAGCGATCGATCCTTCGCGAATACGGCCGGCTCCGCTGGCGTGAGGAACCGAACCTGACGGTCCTCAACGGAAAGTGGCTCCTCGACCGCATCGCCTCGTGGATGCCCGAGCCGACCGATCCCCACGACATCGCCGTTCGGGCCATCGCCGAGGTGGCCGCTGGCGAGATCGACGGGTTCAACCGGGCCCAGCTCGATGCCGCCGAGATCTCGGTCGAAGCGGCGCACGAGACCGGCGACATCGGCCTCATCGGCGAGGCCCTCCTCGGTCGCCGTCGTGCCCTCATGGTGCACCCCGGCACCTTCGATCGCCGGGAAGCCGACTCACAGGCATCGCTCGACGCGGCCCGCGACGCAGGCGACGACGAGATGACCGTGCGCGCCCAGCGCATGGTGGTGGCCGATGCCCTCGTCGCCGGCGACCGTCCGACGGCACTGTCGATCATCGGCGCCATCGAAGAAGTGCCGACCGCCGGTTTGCGTGAGCACGAGGCTTTGTGGCGGGCAGGTGCGGCCACCATCGAAGGCCGCTACGACGACGCCGAGGAAATCCTGACGGAGGCCAGCAAGGAGCTCGCCTATCTCGGTGTCGATGCCCCATCACTCGAGTTCGTCCGGTCGATCTTCGCCCTCGACGACGGCACGTTCAGCAAAGCGCTCGAACAGTACGAGCCGCTCATCGCCGTGATCGCCGACCCCGTCCTCCAGTCGGCCTTCGCGCTTGCCGCAGCCACCGACGGCGACATGGACCGGGCCAACGCCCTGCTCGACGAGGCGATCCCCACCCTGCTCGAGAACGACGAAACGCTGCTGTGGCCGATGGCCATGGCGATGTGTGGCGAAGCCGCGGCCGCGACCAACCGGCCTGAGTGCGACCAGCTTCTCGCCGCCATCGAACCGTGTGCTGGCTACTGCATGACCCCGAACGCCGCCGCCATCCCGTGGCTCGGCGCCTACGACCGCCTCATCGGCCTGCTGCGCATGCGAACCGGCGATCTCGAGGG
>CALLIQ010000183.1 GCA_938008925.1 uncultured Acidimicrobiales bacterium | reverse complement strand
ATCCGCGACGGCGACGACTCGTTCACATGGACGCACACCGAGATCGCCGAGACGCTGACGGAGCAGTGGCTGGCCGCTCCCGTCGGCTGTCATTGAGAGACCACCAAGGTCTGGCCGTGTTGACTGGCTGGAGCGGGCCTCGGTCTGAGGCTGCACGACAATCGACACGGCACCGATCTTCACCGCCAGGCGGTGGAACCGTGGTGGCGATACGCGAGGGAGCACTACCTCGATCTCGCCGGTGATGCCGCGCCAACGTCCACGACCCTCTACTACGACCCGACTCTGGACGTTCACCATCGCTTGCCGGTCGCTGCCGCGCTGACGACGTCGTACTACGCGGCACCGCAATTCGCAGTCGATGCTCGACGGCTGTTCGATGCTGCCGCAGCCTCGGTCGGGCTCGCCGCCGAACCCGCGCTTCCGCTTCCGGCGTCTCGAGGGTTCGGTTCCGCCCTCGTGCTGGCACGCGAGTGGGGCCTGGAGGACCTGACCAATCGGCTCGTCGATGCGATCGAGGCGTCGTATGAGCCGACGTGGGATCGCGAGACCGGCGAGTTCACCTGGGGCATGGGTCTCGGTGAGCCACATCCGCGTGGCCAGTACAACGCGTTCCTCGGGGCGGCGGAAGCGTCCGGACCGGGTCTGTGGACGCGATTGTCGGCGGCACCGTTGGAGCCGTGCCCGCAACTGGTCGACGTCGACTTCCCCGACATGGCCTTCTCGAGGGCCGAGTGGATCGATGGCAACCTCCACCTGCGCCTTGCGCCGAGGTTCGAGGATCCGACCCGGTCGACGCACTTCCGCATCGTCGGCGCTGAGCCTCGCAATTGGGAGACCCATGGCTTGAACGGAGCCAGCGGTGTGCGGCTCGAGCTGACGATGCACGGCCTCAACGTCACGGTCCCCATGGTCGCCGGCGACCTGACCTTCATCCGCTCCAGCTACTAGCGCATGAGCGCAGACGTGCTCGCCGCTCCCGCGGTCTCCCGTTCTGGAGACTCACCGCGCTGTCGTCCTCGTTCTGGAGACGCCACGCGCTGCGAATGGCGCGCCTCGTCTCCAGAACGGGATCGGGAGCGCGCAGGGTCTCCAGAACGGGGGAGGGGGTCAGGAGGGGATCCCGCAGCCGAAGGGTCGGCGGCGCGGGAAGCCGGGCGAGAGGAGACAGACGGGCTAGAGGAGGGAGCGGACGGCGGCGACGGCGTCGTCGAGATCGCTCGGGTGCACGGTTGCGATGATGCGGGCGTCGTCTGGGCGATGCCAGGTGGGGTCCTGCACCTCGGGTCGTTCGACGAGCACGGTCGGCAAACCGGCCGAGCGCCAACCCTCGACGACGATGATGTCGGCGTCGGCGAAGAAGAGTGCGACGAGGTCTTCGAGCGGCGGCGCGGTGCCGCGGTCACTCATCCATGCGAGTTGGTTCGCTCCCACCAAGAGGGTCTCGGCGCCGGCCTGACGGAGTCGCCAGGAGTCTTTGCCCTCGGTGTCGAGCTCGATGCGATGGGCATCGTGTTTCACCGCGGCGACGTTGACGCCTGCGTCGACCAGCGCGGCGATGACTTGCTCGACGAGCGTCGTCTTTCCCGTCCCCGACGGGGCGACGAACGACACCATCGGCGGGAGTGCGTTTGAAGAGGTTGTCGACATCGGCGTAGGTTCTACTACAGAACTTACTCCCCGAAAACGTGCGAAGGGACCCGCCATGACCGATCTCGCCAACCGCCCGGACGCAACACCCGACGCCGCATCGGACACCGCATCCGACACTGCGCCGATCGATCCGACGCTCGAGTGGCACAAGACCGTTTGCATCTTGTGTTCGAACAACTGCGGTGTCGAGGTACGCCTCGATGATCGAGAAATCACCCGCGTGCGTGGCAACAAGAATCACGTCGCCTCGAAGGGCTACACGTGCGAGAAGGCGCTTCGCATCAACCACTATCAGAACGCCAAGGGACGCCTCACCAGCCCGCTGCGTCGTGAGGCCGACGGCTCCTACACCGAGGTCGACTGGGACACCGCCATCCGCGAGGTCGTGGCCGGGTTCCAAGGCGTGACCGAGCGCCATGGTTCGAATCGGATCATGTATTACGGAGGCGGCGGTCAGGGCAACCACCTCGTCGGTGCCTACGGCGCCGCGTCACGACGAGCGCTCGGCATCCGCCACCGCTCCAACGCACTGGCTCAAGAGAAGACCGGCGAAGCGTGGGTCGACGGACGGATGTTCGGCACCCACCTCCACGGCGACTTTCATCACGCCGAGGTGTCGATCTTCGTCGGCAAGAACCCGTGGCACTCGCACGGTTTCGACGAGGCCCGTCGCGTCCTGAAGGACATCAAGGCCGACGACGCTCGTTCGATGGTCGTGATCGACCCCCGACGGTCGGAGACGGCCGACCTCGCCGACTTCCATCTGCAGGTCAAGCCGGGCACCGACGCCTTCGCCATCGCCGCGCTTCTCGGCGTACTGGTCGAAGAGAACCTGGTCGACACCGCTTGGCTGAGAGAGAACACCACCGGGCACGAGGAGGTGCTCGCCGAACTCGCCGCCGTCGACGTCGCTGACTACTCCGAGCGCTGCGGCATTCCCGAGGAGCGGATTCGTGCCGCCGCCCGTCGCATCGGCGCTGCCGAGAGCGTCGCCGTGCTCGAGGATCTCGGGGTCGAGATGGCGCCCAATTCGACCCTCGTGTCCTACCTCCAGAAGATGATCTGGGTGCTGGTCGGCAGTTTCGGCCGGCCGGGCGCGATGACCACGCACTCGTCGTTCGTCCCGCTCTTCAACTACTCGAGCTCGGGCAAGGAGCCGGCGTCGCCCGTGACGGGCAGTGCAGTGATCTCGGGGATGATCCCGTGCAACGAGATCCCCGAGATCGTCACGAGCGATCACCCCGAACGAATCCGGGCGATGTTCATCGAGAGCGCCAACCCGGTCCACTCACTCCCCGGTGGCGACGATTGGCGAGCAGCGATGGCCGATCTCGAGTTCTCGGTCGTGATCGACGTCGCCATGACCGAGACCGCCCGACTCGCCAGCTACATCCTCCCCGCCGCCTCCCAATACGAAAAGCCTGAGGCCACCTTCTTCAGCCTCGCCTTCCCCGACAACACCTTCACCTTGCGGGCGCCGATCCTGGCGCCCCTCGACGGCACGTTGTCCGAACCAGAGATCCACTCGCGGATCGTGCGCGAGGTCGGCTTGATCGACGACGAGACGCTCGAACCGTTGCGGAAGGCTGCGGCCGAGGGCCGTGCCGCCTTCGGCGCTGCGTTGATGGCGGCGATGACCGAACGTCCCGAGCTCTCCGGCGTCGGCGCGGTCGTGCTCTACGAAACGCTGGGCACGGTGTTGCCGGACGGCATGGCCGAAGCGGCCGCGCTGTGGTTCGTCGCACACCAGTGTGCGCAGAAGTACCCGAAGGCGATTCGCGCCGCTGGCTTCGACGTGCCGGACGAAGAGTTGGGCGACGCGCTGTTCGATGCCGTCATCGAGCGTCGAGACGGCGTTGTGTTCACCCACCACGAGTACGACGAGAGCTGGGATCTGCTCACCACGCCCGATCGCAAGATCCACCTCGCCATACCGGAGATGCTGGCCGATCTCGGCTCGCTCGATTCCCTGCCGACCGATCACCGAAGCGACGAGTTCCCGTTCATTCTTTCCGCCGGTGAGCGCCGCAGCTTCACGGCCAACACGATCATGCGTGACCCGGCTTGGCGTAAACGCGACGCCGAGGGGGCGTTGCGACTGAGTCCGGCCGATGCCGAGCGGGTCGGCGTCGAGACCGGTGGGCGCATTCGTGTGACGACTCCCGGCGGAAGTGCGGTCGCTGTCGTCGAGGTCAACGAGACGATGATGGACGGGCACGTCTCGCTGCCGAACGGGATGGGGCTCGACTACTCGCCAGCGGGCGGGCTGCCGGAGGCGACGGGTGTGTCGCCGAACGAACTCACCACCAACGACTGGGCCGACGCGTACGCCGGAACCCCATGGCACAAGCACGTGCCCGCCAAGCTCGAGGCGGTCGTCTGATGCCGCTCTCCGATGACGCCGGTTCCATCAGGCAGGGCCGCAGCTTTGCTGACCAAGCGTTCGACACCGACGAGGCCGATCGTCTCCTGATGACCACGCGCGCCGTTCGCAAGCGACTCGACTTCGACCGCGACGTTCCCGATCAGGTCATCTTCGATTGCATCAACGCGGCAGAGCAGGCTCCGTCAGGAGGCAATGACGCGAGCCGCCGCTGGATCGTCGTTCGCGACCCGGAACTGAAGGAACGGCTCGGAGAGATCTACCGGCGATCCGGTCAGTTCATGAACCGCGTCGCTGACCGCTTGGATGGAACCGGCCATGAGAAGGAACAGGTCTTCTCTTCGAGCGCGTATCTGGTCGAGAACTTCGCCAAGGCCCCCGTCCTCGTGATCGCCGCGATCTGGGGCCTCCACGACAACTCCGGCCGCCCGGGCCTCTTCGATTCGGTCGTGCCGTCGGCGTGGAGTTTCAACCTCGCCCTGCGTGCTCGTGGGCTGGGCTCGACGTGGACGACGATGTTGAACGCCAACGTCGACGAACTCGCCGAGATTCTGGGCATCCCCGACGGCGTCACGACGATCGTCACGTTCCCCGTCGCCTACACCGAAGGCACCAGCTTTCGAGCCGTGCCCCGCCGCCCCGCCGAAGAGATCACCTATTTCGATCAGTGGGGCTTCACTCGATCGGCGGCATCGAGTGATGGCTCGACCCGGGTGGCCGACGGTCAGGGTGTGGTGGTCGAGGTCGACATCGACGCGAAGCGGCGCGACGTGTGGCCGCACGTCATCGACATCTCTGCACCGGCCGCGTTCAGCCGGGAGTTCCAGGGCGCGGAGTGGGCGTCCGACGAGCGTGGTGTCGGCGCGACCTTCGTCGGTCGCAACAAGCTCGGCGACCGAGAGTGGGAGGTCGAGTGTCATGTCACCGACCACGAGGAACCGGCGTGCTTCGCCTGGGCCACCACCGATCCGGAGAATCCTGGCGCGACGTGGCGCTTCGACCTGTCCGAGATCGGCATCAGGACCCGCTTGCGATTCTCGATG
>CALLIQ010000182.1 GCA_938008925.1 uncultured Acidimicrobiales bacterium | reverse complement strand
GAACAGGCGCTTTCCGCCGGTGATCTTGAAGTAGGCGACTTGCAGCATGACCGAAAGCGTCTCGGCGACATACAAGCCGGCGATGATCGGGAGCAGCAGGTGGGTGTTGGTCGTGAGCGCCAGTGCAGCGAGACCGGCACCGATGGCGAGCGAGCCCGTGTCACCCATGAAGATCTCAGCGGGAGCGGCGTTGAACCACAAAAACCCGGCGAGGCCGCCCACCATGGCGATGGCGACGACGGCGAGGTCCTGGGCGTGGGTGACGCCATAGATGTCGGGCTCGACATCGCTCTGGCGGAAGATCCAGAAGCCGATGATGGCGTACGCCAGGAACGAGAACATCCCGCTTCCGGCGGCGAGCCCGTCGAGGCCATCGGCCAGGTTGGCGCCGTTCGAGGCGCCCAGGATGATGAGCACCGCCCAGATCATCCACCCGACGGTGCCGAGGTCGAGTCCGATGTCGCCCGTCCGAGCGAACGAGATCTCGGTCGAGACGTTGGTCAGATTGGGCGTGAGGATGGCGAAACCGCCGGCGACGAGCAGGAGCCCGGCCATCTTCGCTCGGCTGTTGAGGCCGAGGTTCCGCTCCCGACTCACCTTGAGCCAGTCGTCCATGAAACCGACGAGTCCGGCGGCACAGATCGTGCCCATCACGATGAGCCCTGAGCGGGTGAACACGCCGCCGGAGATGAGGTCGGAGAGGATGTACCCGATCGCTGCGCCACCGACGATCGCCAGACCGCCCATCGTCGGCGTTCCCGCCTTCGTGAGGTGGCCCTCGGGCCCGTCCTCGCGGATCGGTTGACCGATTCGCTGCCTCGTGAGCACGTCGATGAGCAGCTTGGTCCCGCCGACCGACACGATGAAGGACAGACCTGCGGCGAGGAGGAGTCGAATCATCGGAGTGCCAGCCCTTCGATCGCGACCTCTCGGTCGTCGAAGGGGATCGTCTCGGAGCCGACGACCTGGACCGTCTCGTGTCCCTTGCCGGCGATGAGCACGACGTCGCCGTCGGCCGCACCGGCGAGCGCTCGGTGGATCGCCGTGCGGCGGTCGAGCTCGATCTCGACGCGATCGGCGGCGTCGGCCGGGACGCCCGCCACGATCTCAGCGATGATCGCCGCGGGGTCTTCCGACCGCGGGTTGTCGCTCGTGATGAAGACCTGATCGGCGCCGGCCGCAGCCGCAGCACCCATCATCGGCCGCTTCTCACGATCGCGGTCACCACCGCAGCCGACGACGACCGACACGCGGTTCGTCCCAGCGACTTGGCGTGCCGCCTCGAGCACGGCGACGAGGGCATCGGGCTTGTGGGCGTAGTCGACGGCGACGTGGAACGGTTGTCCGACGTTGACGAACTCGAACCTGCCTCGTGGAGGGTCGAGCCGACACAGACCGTCGACGATGTCGGCCGGGTCGTGACCGAACCGCTCAGCCGTGTGGGCGACGGCGAGTGCGTTCAAGACGTTGTGGGTGCCGGCGAGCCGGAGCACGACTTCGTGCCCGCGCCACCGGAACCGAGTCGTCGCGCCGTCGACCGTCAACCCGTCGGCATCGTCGATGCCGTAGGTGACGACGTCGAGTGCCGAACCGGAGAGACGCTCGATGAGCCGCTCCCCTGCCGCATCGTCGCGGTTGATGATCGCGAGGCTCGTGAAGGCTTCGTCGAACAACAGCGCCTTCGCCTCGAAGTACGCATCCATGTCCCCGTGGAAGTCGAGGTGATCGTGGCCGAGGTTGGTGAAGATGGCGGCAGCGAAACGGGTGCCGTCGACGCGGTGCATCGTGAGCGAATGCGATGAGACCTCCATCGCAACGGCTCGACGTCCAGCGCTGACCGCATCGGCCAGCGCACGCTGCAATTCGGGCGCCTCCGGAGTGGTTCGTGCGCCACTGAGCGTGCCGATCACCTCGACGCCCATGCCGCAATGCTGGAGCACGGTCGACAGCATCAGCGTGACCGAGGTCTTGCCGCTCGTGCCGGTGACCCCGATGACGGCGGTGGAGTCGGACGGATCGCCGAACACCTCACATGCAGCATGTCCGAGCGCAGCCCTCACATCGGGGACGACGATCTGAGCGACCGATTGGTTCATCGCGACCTCGAGCGAACGCTCGACGATCAGCGCCGTCGCACCGGCTTCGATTGCTGCGGACGCGAAATCATGGCCGTCGAAACTCGCGCCGGAGACACACGCGAAGACCCCGCCCGGAAGTACCGAGCGGGAGTCGTGGGTGATCGAAGAGACCGTGGTCGAGTCGTCTCCCGTCACCTCTGCCAGCACATCGGCCCCTCCGAGCCGCGCCGCGATGTCGCGAACCGTGGCCGTCATTCTTCCTCTGTCACGATCGCGTCATCGGCCGCGGGCGCCGCAGCGAGCGTGCCGAGCGGGTCCTGGGCCGGGGTACCCCGGACGAGGGAGTCCTGGTCACCGGGGGTCGTCTGCTCGATGGTGCCCGGCGGGATCCCGAGAATCCGGAGCGAGTACTGGGCGATGTCGGAGAAGACCGGGGCAGCGACGAGACCGGCGCTCGTCTCGGTGATCGGCTCGTCGACGACGACGGTGATCGACAGCTGTGGGTTCTCGGCCGGCAAGAAGCCAGCGAAGCTCACCACGTAGCGTCGGTTGCCGGCGACGCCATAGGTCAGCGGTGCACCCTCGTACTCGCGGAACACCTTCCAGGCCGTTCC
>CALLIQ010000181.1 GCA_938008925.1 uncultured Acidimicrobiales bacterium | reverse complement strand
GCCGGCACCGCTCGCTCGGGTGCTCGATGAGTCGGCCGGCGTGGCGATCGCAGATCTCCACCGAAGCCATGGCGTCGACGTTCGTCTCGGGGTCGGTGTCGCGTCGATCGATGGAGCAGAGTCGGTCGAGTCTGTGACCCTCGCCGATGGCGAACGGATCGACTGCGACGTGGTCGTCGTCGGCATCGGCGTCGTGCCGAACACCGATTGGCTCGACGGTTCTGGCCTGACGATCGATGACGGGATCGTGTGCGACAGCGGCTGCCTCGCCGCCCCGGGTGTCGTCGCCGCTGGCGACGTCGCCCGATGGGATCACCCCGACCACGGGCTCGTTCGGGTTGAGCAGTGGGACAACGGTGTCGAACAGGGAGCCTTCGCTGCTCGGCGCCTTCTGGCCGATGCGGCGGGCGAACCTCCTGAGGTCTACGGGCCGGTCCCGTGGTTCTGGTCCGATCAGTACGACCGCAAGATCCAGCTCGCCGGCGTACCGGCGGCCACCACCGTCATCGTGCACGGCACGATCGAGGAGCAACGCTTCGTTCAGCTCTACCTCGATGACGATGGCCGACCCGTCGGTGCCCTCGCATGGAACCGACCGCGTCATGCCATCCAGGCCCGCCAGCTGCTGGCCGACCGAGCGAGCCTGGACGACATGACAAGCACCCTGGCGTGATGGCCCTGGCATGACGGGCTCTCTCGCGACAGCCCATGGTCTGGCCGTCCCGGATGACTGACGGGTCTGCGCTCGACGAACTCGTCGAAGAGGTCGACGTCGAGGGCAACGTCATCGATGTCGTGACTCGACGGGCGATGCGCGCCGGCCGGCTTCGCCACCGATGCACCTACGTGGTCGTGCTGACGAGCGACGACGAGATCGTCGTCCACCAGCGAGCCGACTGGAAAGAGGTCTACCCGAGCTTCTGGGACGTCGCCTTCGGCGGCGTGTGTGGCGTGGGGGAGGGCTGGCTGGCTTCTGCTGAGCGCGAGCTCGCGGAGGAAGCCGGCATCGTGGATGTCGTGCTCGAGCCGATCGGTTCAGTGCATCACGAGAGCGAGGCGGGGGCCGTCGTCGGGGAAGCCTTCGTCGCTCGATCCGACGCTGAAGCGACGTGCCCGGACGGCGAAGTCGTTGCCGTCGAGCGGCTTCCGCTCAGCGATCTCGAGTCATGGCTCGACGGTCGAGACGTGTGCGCAGATTCGCGTGACGGGGTGCTTCCCCTCCTCGATGCATACCTGCAACAGGGCCAATCGGCGAACAGTGGGATCTGAAGAACTCGTGAACACGGCCCTCAGAATCGAACCGTCGGGACGTTCCGTGTGGTGTCCTGGGTTGATGGGTGCATGGCAACCACGACCGCTCCGACGCTCGACGACTCCCTCACGATGACCGCAAACGTTCTCGTCGTCGACGACGAGCCCCAAGTGCGCGAGATCGTCGCGTCGTATCTGGAGCGTGAGGGTTTCACGGTTCGTACGGCGGCGGACGGCACCGAGGCGCTCGCCGAGCTCGCCCGCCAGCGTGCCGACCTGGTCGTTCTCGACCTGATGCTTCCCGGCGTCGACGGGCTCACCGTGCTCCGACGACTGCGCGAGTCGGGTGACGAAGTGCCCGTGATCGTGCTCAGCGCACGTGGCCGTGAGTCCGAACGAGTTGCAGGGCTCGAACTCGGGGCTGATGACTACCTGGCCAAGCCCGCCTCGCCTCGCGAGGTCGCCGCTCGTGCCCGGGCCGTGCTTCGTCGGGCGAAGAGCACCGGTCCCTCCACCATCGAAATCGGCGAGCTCGCGATCGACGTGACCGGCCGCCGGCTCACCAAAGCTGGCGAAGACGTCGAGCTTCCTCCCAAAGAGTTCGACCTGCTGGTTCGACTCGCCTCGACGCCCGGCGAGGTCCACAGCCGCGCCGACTTGCTTCGTGACGTCTGGGGCTCGAGCCCCGACTGGCAGGATCCGGGAACGGTCACCGTCCACGTCCGCCGTCTTCGTCGCAAGCTCGAGGTCGATCCTGCGGCCCCACGCCATCTCATGACCGTCTACGGCGTCGGGTATCGGTTCGACGCATGACCGCCATCTTTGCCTCGGTCCCGGCCGCACCGTTCGCCGGCATCGGGTTCGTCAGGATCGGGTTCGCAGCGGAGATGATGGACGACGAGCAGTCCATCACGCTCTTCATCGTCGCCACCGCAGCGCTCGCCGTGGTCGTCGCGCTCGTCGCGCCCATGGTGATCGGCCGGCTCTCGCTTCGACGAGGCGTGCCGATGCTCGCCCTCGTCGGCCCGGTTCTCGGCGTGCTCGGCAGCTTGATCGGCACCGGCGCGATGTCGTTGTCGGGCCACGACGTCGGCTACGTCATCGCCGTCGCGGTTCTCACCGGGATTGCCGCAATGATCGTCGGATGGCGTCTCGCCCGGCCGCTCGCCACCGACCTCGACCGAGTGGCGAGCACGGTGTCGCTGATCGCCAGCGGCGACCGATCGGCTCGCAGTGGCATCGACCGGGCCGACGAGGTCGGCGATCTCGCCTCCGCCGTCGATGCGCTCGGACGCACGCTCGCTCGTGCCGAGGCCGAGCGCGGGGCAGCGGAGGATGAACGACGGGCTGTCGTCTCGGCCCTCAGCCACGACCTCCGCACGCCACTCGCCGCTCTCCTGGTGTCGGTCGACGCGCTCGAGGACGGCCTCGGCGATGGGCCGACGCAGCTGCGAGCCATGCGCCGAAACGTGCTGGCGCTCGAGCGTCTTGTCGAAGACCTCTTCCTCCTCGCCCGCGCCGACAGCGGCAGCCTCGCCCTGCAGACCGAAGCCCTCGACCTGACCGAGCTGCTCGACGAGGCCCTCGAAGCCGTCGGTCCATCCGCCCTCGACAAGGGCGTCTCGATGTCGGCCGAACTCGACGCCGCCGTGGCCATCGAGGGCGACGACACGGCGCTCGGCCGGATCCTCCGCAACCTGCTCGACAACGCCGTTCGCCATGCCGAATCGGCCGTCCGAGTCGAGATGTCGACCGACGAGACGAGCGTGTCGATCTCGGTGATCGATGACGGCCCTGGCTTCGACGAGGACTTCATTCCCCGAGCGTTCGAACGGTTCACACAGGCCGATGCAGCTCGGTCCCGTCACGGTGGCGCCGGGCTCGGTCTCGCCATCACGCAGACCCTCGCCCTGGCGCACGAGGGGTCGGTGGTGATTCATCCGGGCCCTGGCGGCCAGGTGACGCTGTCCCTTCCACGGGTCGCCGACTCCGCCGCGATCGCGGAGCCATCCGTTCGAAGCTGATCGCCGATCCGTAGTCTGAGCGAATGAGCCGGGCGGAACGGTTGTCAGCGGTAGCGGAGATGTTGCGCTCGCGTGCGCCCGATCGGGTCTCGGCCGCTGAGTTGGCGCAGGCGTTCGAGGTCACGGTTCGCACGATCGAACGCGATCTGACCTCGTTGCGCGAGGCAGGTGTCCC
>CALLIQ010000180.1 GCA_938008925.1 uncultured Acidimicrobiales bacterium | reverse complement strand
ACGCTCGTCGTCGACAACGAGAAGCAGTGGATGCCCGAGGACACGATGTATCTCTCGGGCCCGCCGCTTCACGTGTTGGCCTCGACGCTGCTCGACGAGCTCAACACCGCGTTGCCCGGGCGCCTCGACATCCCAGGCTCCGGGGCGCCCACCGTGGCACGACCCCCGGAGGGAGAGGGAGCCAGAATCATGGTCAGCTTCTCGGCGGGGATCACCAAGGACAATCTGTGTGACGCGGTGGCGACGGGGGTGCACCCGGCGACGGTGTGCTCCGACCTGTTGAAGCCAGGCGGGTACGGGCGCCTCGCCCCGATGCTCAAGACACTCACGACCGCACTCCGCGAGGGTGGCCACGACGACCTCGACTCCTACAAGGCGGCTCGCCAGGCCGATGCACAAGCAGCGGGTTTCGCGTCGTCGGCGGCCCGCTACGTCGCTCACCTCCGCGGCGAAGGCGCTGCCGACTATCACCTGAGCGCGAACGAGAAGCTGCCACGGGCGGTCGATCACGAGTTGGAGATGTTCGGCTGCGTCGCCTGCAACTTCTGCGTGACCGTCTGCCCGAACGACGCCTTCTTCTCGATCAAGAGCCCCCAGGAACACATCGAGGGTCGACAGCAGTACCTGCTCTTCACCGACCTGTGCAACGAGTGCGGCAACTGCATGACCTTCTGCCCCGAAGATGGCGACCCCGCCCAGATCAAGCCTCGGCTCTACGCCAACGCCGAACTGTTCGCCGGTCGCGATGGTCAGGGCTTCCTGCTGGGTGCCGATGGAGCGATCGTCGACCACCGCAGCGACGAGGAAAGCGTCACGCTCGTCTCCGAATTGCTCGCCGACGATGCCGGACTCCCCCTGCACGCGGTCACCACTCCCGAAGGATCTGCATGACTCGAACGATCACCGTCGGTGCAGGCCAGCTCGGCCCGATCGCCAAGGACGAACCGCGCCTGTCCGTGGTGGCTCGCCTGATCGAGCTGCTCCGCCAGGGGGCCGATGCGGGATGCGATCTCGTGGTGTTCCCCGAGCTCGGGCTCACCACCTTCTTCCCCAGGTGGTTCACCGAAGACATCGGCGGTCACGACCACTACTACGAGCGGGCGATGCCGGGCCCCGAGACACAGCCGCTCTTCGACGAGGCCAAGCGGCTCGGCATTGGCTTTGCGCTCGGCTACGCGGAGTTGATCGACGCGGCTGACTCGCCGGATGGCCAGACCCACCGCTTCAACACGACGATCCTCGTCGAGCGCGACGGTTCGATCGTCGGCCACTTCCGCAAGGTCCACATCCCGGGCCACGAGAACGACGAGCCGTGGCGACCCTTCCAGCATCTCGAGCGCCGCTACTTCGAAGAGTCCGATGCCGGCTTCCCGGTGTGGCGCGCCTTCGACGGCATCGTCGGCATGGCGACCTGCAACGACCGGCGCTGGCCCGAGACCTATCGGGAGATGGGTCTCCAAGGCGTCGAGATGGTGCTGATCGGCTACAACACGCCGATCCACTACGCGCCCGACCCCGGCCAGAACGCGCTGCAGGGTTTCCACAATCACCTCTGCATGCAGGCCGGCGCCTATCAGAACGGCACGTGGGTGATCGGCGTCGCCAAGGGCGGCACCGAAGAGGGTGTCGAGTCCCTCGCCCAGAGCTGCATCATCGCCCCGTCCGGCCAGATCGTTGCGCAGGCGGTGAGTACCGGCGACGAACTGATCACCGCCGTCGCCGACCTCGACTGGTGCGCTCACTACAAGGAAACGCTTTTCGACTTCGCCCGCTATCGGCGGCCCGAGGTCTATCAGCGCATCACGAATCAGAAGGGCGTCGAAGTGCCGCCCGCTGCCCGACCAGCGGACCGGGACGCACGCGAGGAGACATCGTCATGACCGAGTTCATCCTGAACGGATCGCCGGTGAGTGCGTCCGGGGATCACGGCCACCTGCTCGCTGCGCTGCGCGACGAGCTGGGCGTGTTCTCGCCGAAGGACGGCTGCTCCCCCACCGGACAATGCGGCTGCTGCACGGTGCTCGTCGACGGCAAGGCCCGCGTCGCCTGCCAGACCAGCATGGAAAAGTCGGAGGGCACCGAGGTCGTCACACTCGAAGGCGTCGACGAAGCCGAACGCCAGCAGATGGCGGCGGCGTTCGCCGCACACGGCGCGCTGCAATGCGGATTCTGCACGCCTGGCATCGTGATGCGCACCAAGGCGATGCTCGACAAGAAGCGGAACGACGACGGCACGAGCGACGTCACCCGCGACGGCGCAGCTCGCCTGCTCGGGGCGCACCTGTGCCGTTGCACCGGCTAAACGAAGATCCTCGACGCCGTCGAGACACTCGCCGCCAACGAGACGCCCGTTGCGCTCAACCCCAAGGGTGTCGGCACGCGAGGCATGAAGTACGAGGGCGTCGAACTCACGCTGGGCGATCGTCCGTTCATCGACGACATGATCCCGGCCGACGACCTCCTCGGCGATGGGCTGCTCCACGGCGCGTTCCATCTGACCGGCCACGCTCGAGCCGACATCGTCGCCATCGATACCACTGCGGCCGAGGCGGTTCCCGGCGTCGTGCGGGTCCTCACCGCCGCCGATGTACCCGGTGAGCTTCGATCCGGCCTCATCCACAAGGACTGGCCGATCTTCATCCCCGTCGGTGGACGCACCAGCTACATGGGCGACGTCCTCGCCATGGTGGTCGCCAGCGATCGGCCGACCGCTCGCAAAGCGGCCACGCTCATCGAGGTCACCTACGACGCGCTCCCGCCGATCACCAATCCAATCGAAGCGATCGCCGAGGGCGCTGAAGACGCCGTGTGGACGCTCGACGGGAACATCTTGTCGACCTCCACCTACGCCCGCGGCGACGCCGACGCGGCGCTCGCCACCGCCGCTCACGTGGTGCGCGAGACCTTCCAGACGCAGCGCATCGACCACGCCTTCGTCGAGCCGGAGTCCACGCTCGCCGTCCCGATCCCGGCCGGCCGCGAGCTCCCCCTCACCAGAGGTGGCACCGGAGGCGAGGCCGCTGACTTCGACCGGCTCATGGTCTACTCGGGCGGCCAGGGCATCTGGGACGACCGCAACGACATCGCCCGCATCCTCGACATTCCGACCGAGACGGTCGTGACCGAGCTCGTCTCGAACGGCGGCGCCTTCGGCGGCAAGGAAGACATGTCGAACCAGGGCCAGACCGCCCTGGCGGCCTGGCTGCTGCAACGCCCGGTTCGGACCACCTTCTCTCGTGAAGAGTCGTTCCTGGTCCACACCAAACGCCACCCGATCAAGATGCACTACGAAGCGGGCTGTGACGCCGAGGGATCCCTCACGGCACTCCGCATCCGAATGGTCGGCGATTCGGGGCCGTACGCATCGGTCGGCATGAAGGTGCTCGAACGAGCGGCCGGGCACGCATCGGGTCCCTATGTCGTCGACAACATCGACGTCGAGGCGATCGCCGCCCGCACCAACAACTCGGTCTGCGGTGCGTTCCGCGGCTTCGGCGCCAACCAAGCCCAGTTCGCCATGGAGGGCGTGATGGATCGCCTCGCCGACGCTGTCGGCATCTCCGGTTGGGAGATGCGAAACCGGAACGTGATCTCCCCCGGCGTGGTGTGGGGCCCCGGCCAGACGATGGACGACGGTTGCCTTGGCGCCCAGGCGTGTCTCGATGCCGTGAAGCCGGCGTACGACGAGGCCAAGGCTGCCGGGAAGTCGGTCGGCCTCGGGCTTGGTCTCAAGAACTCCGGGCTCGGCAACGGCTTCAAGGAGATCGCCAAGGCGGTCGTCCGG
>CALLIQ010000179.1 GCA_938008925.1 uncultured Acidimicrobiales bacterium | reverse complement strand
CCACACGACCATGCCCGAGCCGAGACCGGTGCACATCGTCATGACGCCCAGCACGGTGGCCCGAATCTTGGCTGGCACCTCTTCGACGACCGCGAGTCCGACCAATGTCAACAGACCGGTGTCGAGGCCGCGGGCGACCGCTTGGGCGGCCGTCAACCAACCGAGGCTCGGCGACAGCGCGCCGAGCGCGGTGAACACGATCGACGATCCGGCGAATGCGATCAGCAGCGGTTTGCGGCCGATGCGGTCCGCCCTGCCGATGAGGAGCAGCGAGAGACCGACGCCGACGCGCATGGTGGCGAAAGCATCACCTTGTTGGGCCTTGGTCGATCCGAACTCTTCGGCTGCGAAGGTCATGGTCTGGCTGATCACCACGCCGAGGTAGCCGGCCATCACGCTGAGGATCGTGATCACGGCGATGAGCCGAGCCGTGTTCCGACTCACGATGGCTTCGGGCCACCACCATCGGGCGCGCGGTCGACGATCGGAATCGCGCAGCGCCCGCTTCATGAGCCAGCTGACGAGTGGTCTCCAGATGGGCACGTCGAGACGGAAGTCGAACGTCTCGACGATCTGCTGGCGACCGTCGGCGTGCGTGGCGCCGACGTCGACCGTTCGCACGTAGCGCTCGAACGGGCCCTCGTCCTGGGCGAATCCCGACTCGGCGTCGCCGACCTCGATCAACAGGTCGCCCCTCGGGGCGAGGATCACCGCTGCGGTTTCGCTGTCGACGACGTGCTCGACGACGAGTCGGCTCACCGGTTGGGTGGAGAGGACTCAGCCGGTGTCGGGTCAGCCCCGGACTCCGCTTCGGCCAGCTTGGCCGTGACCCGCCTGTTGGCCAACCAGAGCAGCCCACCGATGATGGCGAGTGGTCCGGCCACGAGCAGGATCTCGTCCCAGCCTCCCTGGTGGGCCAACACAGCGAACATCGAGGTGCTCATCGGTGTGCGGCGATTGGGAGAGGCCGGTTCATTGGAATACAGGGTAGGGCGCTAGCGTTGGAGGCCACGTACGCGGTCACAGATGTGAGCTGACGACACACGCGCGAGAGGGTTTCATCCCGCAATGTCTACCGAGATGCAAGAAAAGGTCGAGAAGGTCATCGAGATCATGCGGCCTGCGATTCAGGCCGATGAAGGTGACATCTTCCTGCGCGACGTCGACTCCGACACCGGTGTCGTCTCGGTCGAGCTCGTCGGCGCATGCGTGACGTGTCCGGCCTCGACCGCCACGCTCAAGGACGGCATCGAGCGCATTCTGAAGAAGCGTGTCGACGGCGTGACCTCCGTCGAGCACGTCGGTGCTGAACTCGCCGGTGAAGAAGAAGGCACCGTCGTGAGCCTCGGCGGTTCCGGCCTCGGGGGCACCTCGATCGTGTCGCCGTTCGCGCAGTAGCGCCGGTGGGACGACGCCAACGAGACATTCCCGCGCTCTTCGACGCGGCGCGATCCGGTCATCGGGCTTCGCTGGCGAAGCTGCTTTCGGCCATCGAACGGGGTGGGGACTCCGCCCGTGAGGTGGGTGCGCTCGCCTTCCCGGTTGCAGGGACCGGTTACACCGTCGGCATCACCGGTGCGCCGGGTGCCGGCAAGTCCACGCTGACGTCTGCTCTCGTCGCCGAGATGCGGAGCGACGAGTCGGTGTTGTCGGCGTCCAACATCGCCGTGCTGGCGATCGACCCCTCGTCGCCGTTCACCGGCGGTGCGATTCTCGGCGACCGCGTTCGCATGCAGGATCACGCCCTCGACGAATCGGTGTTCATTCGATCGATGGCCACCCGCGGTCACCTCGGTGGCTTGGCTCTCGCCGCCCCCGAGGCGGTGCGCGTGCTCGAGGCCGCTGGCCGAGACTGGGTCCTCATCGAGACCGTCGGTGTCGGCCAAGTCGAGGTCGAGGTCGTCGGCGCAGCCGACACCACCGTGGTCGTCGTGAACCCGGGCTGGGGCGACGCCGTGCAGGCGAACAAGGCCGGTCTCATGGAGATCGCCGACGTGTTCGTGATCAACAAGGCCGATCGAGCCGGGACGGCCGACACCCATCGAGACCTCGAGCACATGCTCGACCTGTCGGGTCACCCCGCCGAGGGCGAGCCGTACTGGCGCCCGCCCATCGTCGAGACCGTCGCGAACACCAACACCGGGTTGGAGGGTCTCGCCGAGGCGATCGGCGCCCATCGAGCGCACATCACCGAGTCTGGGATTCTGGCGAAGCGACGCGATCAGCGGGTCGACGACGAGCTTCGCCGGATCATCGTCGCCACCCTCGAGCATCGGGCGGGAGTGCTGAGTGAGGGCAAAACGTTCGACGCCGTCCGAGCCGAGGTGGCTGGACGGCGTCTCGATCCCTGGCAGGCGGCCCGTCAGCTCATCGAAGGCTGACGAACCACCCGCTCGGGCAGTAATACGTGGGGAAACTCAGCGAGAAAGCGAATCGCGGATCTCGGTGAGCAGGTCGACCTCGCTCGGGCCGTCCTCTTCCTCTTCGACGTTGTTGGCGTTGTTGTAGGCCTTCACGAGCATGAAGATCACGAATGCGATCAGCACGAACGAGATGATCGTGTTGATGAAGGCGCCGTAACGAATGGCGGCCTCAGCGCAGGTCTCGACACCAGCCTCGTCGACGGTGCACTCCTGGCCACCGAGTCCGATCTTGAGCTCGCTGAAATCGGGAGCGCCGAAGATGCGGCCGACAATCGGCAGGATGACGTCGGCGACCATCGAGTTCACAATCGGTGCGAACGCGAGAGCGAGGATGAGGCCGACGGCGGCTTCGAACACGCCGCCCTTGTTGATGAACTCTTTGAATTCTTGAATCATTGGTGGTTTCCCCTTGTGATACGTGACTGAATGTCCCGCTCCCACCCCCAGTGTGACGGGTTTCTGGACGCGAAGGGTGGAGTCAAGCCAACTCAGCGTGGTCGACGCTGAGTGATGTCGTCGACCCGGTCTGATCACAGACGGTGGCTGGGCCGGTTCGTTGCGTGTCTTTCGGGTCGCTTTCGGGGGCCGCCGGTAGCGTTTGAGCGGTGAACGTCGCCCTCGATCCCTGCTATCGCCATCCGGACCGTGAGCACTCGGTCGGGTGTCAGCGGTGTGGTCGCAAGATCTGTTCGTCGTGCATGTCGGCCGCCTCGGTCGGCTTCCACTGTCCTGAGTGCACGAGTTCTGGCGCCCAGAAGGTGTTCCGGGCCGGCGACCTTCGCTCGAAGCCCGTGTTCACCTACGGGATCCTCGCCCTCATCGCCATTGCGTTCATCGCCCAGGGCGCCACCAGCGGCGGTGGATTCCTCTCCGGCGTCGTCGTCGACGAGGGGATCCTCTGGGGCCCCTATGTCGAGGACAACGAGTGGTGGCGCATCGTCACCTCGGGGTTCTTGCACAGCGGACTCATGCACGTCGGCTTCAACGCCTACGCGCTGTACCTCTTCGGGCCGACCATGGAGCGCTTGATCGGTCCCCTTCGCACCGGCATCGTGTACGCCGGTGGGCTCTTCGGCGGCGCAGCCGCAGTGCTCGCCTTCGACTTCACCCAGGCGACCCTCGGAGCATCGGGCGCCGTGCTCGGCCTCGCCGGCGGTCTCGCCGCCGTCTTGATGGTCAACGGGCAATCGATCCGCCAGACATCGCTCGGCGGCATCTTCTTCCTCAACCTCGCCCTGCCGATCCTCGTCCCGAGGATCTCGTTCTGGGGTCACTTCGGCGGCATCGCCGGAGGTTTCGCCGTCGGCTACGTCATCGGCTGGGCGATGAAGCAGAGCCGCCCCCGTCGGGCCTCCGAGCACGGCCCAGTGATCGAGGGTGGGGCCGACCAATCGATCCCGTTCGGGATTGCGACTGCGGCCGTCGTCGGACTCGCCGCCATCGGTGCCGCCCTCAGCGGCGGCCTCATCTGAGCGCCCCCGCTCTCTGCCTCCAAACGCTGCGGTTCGCTCAGGCCGGGCGGTAGACCGAGACGTGGCGTTCGCCATCGGGCTCGAATGGTGACTCGTCCCAGTCGGCGTAGCGCTCGGTGAGCACGAGCCCGGTGCGGTCGGCCAATCCGTCGAGTTGCGACGGCGTCGTCCACCGAAGTCGCCACGGCCGGAGTCGAATGTTGCCGTCGGTGATGTCGACGTGCTGACCGATGATCGTCTGGGCATCGGCGTCGATCCTGGTCGCTGAGAGCACGAGGCGGTCGGCCTCGATCCTCGAGATGCCGACGGAATCGCCGCTGGCACCGCTGGTCGCGCTGGTATCGAGGCCAACGCCGGTGATCGCCTCGACGACGAGCGAGCCATCCGGATGCAGCGCCCCGGCGACCGATTCGAACAGCGCCGCCTGCTTGTCGACCGAGTCGAGATTGAACAGCGTGTTGAAGGCGCACAGGGCGCCGCCGATCCCTCCCGGCCGTTTCGGCAATGGGAGTGCGGCCAGGTCGCCGAGCACCCTGGTGAGCCCCGGACGTGGTGCGCAGCCGTCGATCAT
>CALLIQ010000178.1 GCA_938008925.1 uncultured Acidimicrobiales bacterium | reverse complement strand
GGTCGCCGCGTTGTTGACCAGGATGTCGACGGCGCCGAACGCATCGATCGTCGCCTTGACCGCCGCTTCTGCGGATTCGTCGTCGCCGGTGTTTGCCGACAACCACTGGCACCCGTTGCCGATCTCAGCGGCTGCCGCCTCGAGGGTCTCGGCCTTGCGAGACACGATCATCACCTTGGCGCCCGCGTTTGCGAACGTCGTGGCGATCGCCTTGCCGATGCCACGCGAACCTCCGGTGACGAGAGCGACCTTTCCTTCGAGGCTGAGTTCCATTCGGCGAACGCTACGCCAGGCCCCGAAAAGGAGCCAGTGCGGTGGGTAACGTTCAGGCCATGACTCTCGTCGGCGTCCAGCTCCACCCCCAACATTGCTCGATGGACGAGCTCCGATCGGCCTGGAAGGCGGCCGATTCGGCGGGTCTCGACTCGATCTGGACCTGGGATCACTTCTTCCCGCTCTATGGCGAGCCTGACGGCGATCACTTCGAGGGCTGGTCGTTGCTGGCAGCGATGGCGGCCGACACCGAGCAGGCCAAGTTGGGGCTGCTCGTGTCGTGCAACAGCTACCGCAACCCCGAGATGGCTGCCGACATGACCCGCACGATCGATCACATCTCCGGTGGCCGCGTCTACTTCGGCATCGGCTCTGGCTGGTTCGAACGGGACTACACCGAGTACGGCTTCGACTTCGGCACCGCCGGTGGCCGCCTCACCGACCTGGCCGAGGCGCTGCCTCGAATCCGGACCCGGCTCGACTCGCTCAAGCCCGGACCGGCGGGCGACCTGCCCATCCTGATCGGTGGCGGAGGAGAGAAGCGGACGTTGAAGTACACGGCTCAATTCGCCGACGCCCACAACACCTTCGGCCCACCCGACGTGTTCGCCCACAAGATGTCGGTGCTCGACGCATGGTGCGAGGAGATCGGTCGCGATCCCCGTGAGATCGAGCGGACGGTGGCCATCGATTCGTCGAAGGAACAGCTCGCCTGGGCCGACGACCTCGTCGCGGCCGGGGCGACGCACATCATCGTGATGATGGGCGCGCCGTTCGACCTCGATCCCGTGCTCGCGTTGCAGGCTCGCCTGGCCTGAGCGCGCGGGTCAGCCCTGCAGCGAGATGATGATCATCACGATCAACATGACCGTGATGAAGGCGACGAACAGCCACTCCATGCGGTTCCGGCTCGACCGCTCAGCATCGAGGTAGGTCTGGAGCACGTCGGAGCGTCCGTGGACCTCGCTGAGCTGACGCTCGATCGCGGCGATCCGCAGCTGTTTGTTGGCCGCCGCTCGTCGGCTCTGCTGTAGCTCGTCGGTGAGGTTGGTCAGGTCGTCCTGGAGGTCCTGGAACGCACCTTCGGTTTCGGCGAGCTGCTCTCGCAGGTGCAGCGTGTCAATCGCCTCGTGGGCGTCGGAGTCGTCGTCGCCCGAAACCGGGTTCTTGAGGCGGGTTCGCACCGCTCGCAGCCCCGAGACGCTCTCGGGGGCGACCGGTGCGAGCACGCGTTCGATCGAGAGCAGGATCCGGTCGAGATACGCAGTGTCGTCGGGGAGGCTGAAGTGGGCCCACAGGTTGCGCGCCTCGATGATCTGACCGATGAGCCCGCGAAGGTCCTGGCCGAAGTGATCGGCGAACACCGGGCCCCAGAAGCGACGGAGTACCAGCAGCTGAAACAGCGGGTCGGTTGCCCCGTGCTCGGTGGGGCGCCCCATCCGGTTCGCTGCGGTCTCCGCCCAGCTCAGTTCGTCGGCGAAGTAGTCCGACATGCCCTCGTCGATGAACGGGCCCATCCCGCGCGCAAAGATCTCGAAGGCCTCGGCAAGCTGCGCGTGGCGGCTCGTGGCTAGATCTGGGGTGCGGGCACCATCTCCGGACATTGCATGTCCTATCGGCTCGACCAATGATCTCCTGAGTGGGAAATTGTGCCGAACCGGTCCCCGTCGACCCGTTCCCACGTGAGCCGATCGGTCGCTACATCTCGTGCTCAACTCTCGCCGTGGCGTGCCGTTACTCAGAGTGTGCGCGACAACCGTTTGGCTGCCTCACCAGGCATCGTCTTGGGGTCTGGACTCGCAACGACGATGGTCACGGTCGTTGCGCTCTTCGTGCTGGAAGACCTCACACAGACCGAGTTGCTCTACTCGTCGGTGATCGGCGTGTTCGGGGCGCTCGGCGGCGCCACGGGGGCGCTGTGGCAGAACTGGTCACAACGTCACCGCACCCAGCAGCTCGCGGAGACCGAGCACTATGCGCGACACGACGCTCTCACCGGACTCGTGAATCGTCCGACGATGTTCAAAGAACTCGAGCACTCAATCGAGCTGTCGAAGCGAGACGACACCGTTCTCGGCGTGCTGTTCCTCGATCTCGACCGGTTCAAGGTCATCAACGACTCGATGGGTCACGACGCTGGTGACGAGTTGCTCCGAATCGTGGCCGGTCGGCTGCAGTCATGTGTCCGCGGCAGCGATGTGGTCGGCCGCTTCGGCGGCGACGAATTCATCGTGATCGTCCGCGACCTGGCCAACGACAGCTCCGTCGTCGCCGTTGCGAAGCAGATTCTCAAGAAGTTCAGCGAGCCGGTGTCGCTCTACGGCGGCGCACAGGTGGTGACGACCAGCATCGGTGTGGCCATCGCTCGTCCCGACGATCAGCGCAGGCCCGAGGATCTCGTGCGAGACGCCGATGCCGCGATGTACAAGGCGAAGCAGAACCGCTCCGGTTACGCCGTGTTCGACGAGGTGCAACGCCTCGAGGTGATCGATCGTCTCGACATCGAACGCGATCTGGTCAAGGGACTGGACGAAGACCAGTTCGTCGTCAACTACCAGCCAATCGTCGACACCAGCTCACGTCGGCTCTACGGCTTCGAAGCCCTCGTTCGTTGGGAGCACCCGACGCGCGGTCTGATCGGCCCGGGCACCTTCCTCGCCGTCGCCGAGGAGACCGGAATGATGGGAC
>CALLIQ010000177.1 GCA_938008925.1 uncultured Acidimicrobiales bacterium | reverse complement strand
GTTGGTTCGCGCCACCTCGATCGCTTTCGCACGACGCCCCGCATCGAGGCCAGTGGTGTCGACCACCGTGGTGAGCTTGCGGGCGCAGCGCATCTCGAGCATCCGGTCGACCAGCTCGAAGGCGTCGTCGGTGGCGGCGAGGTCGAGCGGGTGCTCCCCCACGACGCCGCGCAGATCATCCGAACTGAGGATCTGATCGGGCCGGACGTTCTCCTCAGCCCACGTGCTCTTGTCCGACGCGGGCGGGCCGATCAGCACGATCACGCACGGGGTCGGGAGCGGCCTCGTCTGCGGCCCTGTTTGTGGCGGCGTTCCCATCGGCGGAGCGTACGTGATCAGTCGAGACCCGGTCCGCCTGACCAGAGCGGCCGACGATGTCAAGATGCCCCCAGACGAGTTGGGCATCAGGGGGATCGCCATGACCGCAGTCGTGAACGTCGAAGCACAGAAGCCGCTTCACGAAACACATCGAATCGCTGTCGACGGAGCCGTCGACGCGGACGCACACATTCTCGAACCGCCGAATCTCTGGGAGGAGTGGATCGATCCGAAGTTCAGAGACCGGGCGCTGCGCTTCAACCTCGACGAGAACGGGCTCGAGGAGCTCGAGATCGGTGGGGAACGTTCGACGATGTCGCGGCGCGGCTTCCCGTCCACGTTGGGAGCGATGGGTTACCCCGACCTGGCGGCGTTGCAGAAAGACCCCGAACGCACCTACCTGCGCGAGGCCCCGTTCGGGACGATGCACGCTGGCGAGCGGCTCGACGTGCTCGATGCCGAGAACATCGACATCGCCATCCTCTACACGACGGTCGGGCTGTTGTGGGAGGCCGAGCTGAAGGACCCCGAGCTCAGCCAGGCCTACACCACCGCCTACAACCGCTGGATCTGCGCTTTCGCCGCAGATTCGCCCCGCCTGGTGCCGACCGCTCACATCTCGCTGAGCGATCCGGTGGCGGCAGCAAGGGAGATGGAGCGGGCGGTCGGCGAAGGTGCCAAGGGCGCCTACGTCTGCCCGTTCACCCACGACGCCAAGCCGCTTGGCCACCCCGATCACAATCCGGTCTTCGCCGCAGCACAAGATCTCGGCATCCCCTTCGCCATCCATCCGACCTTCGAACCGCAGTGGACCAAGGGCGAACGAATGGGCTCGTGGGAGAACGTGAAGCAGCTCCGGTTGCTGGCGTCGGTCACCGCCAGCGACGGCGTTCGACATCAGTTCACGTCGCTGTTCGACTACGGCGTGTTCGACACCTTCCCGGAGCTGAAGGTGCTCGTCCTCGAGTCGGGCGGAGGGTGGATCGGCTACTGGCTCGACCGCATCGACGCCGTCTACGGCCACACCTTCATCGGTGAACGCGTGCCGTTGAAGCACAAACCGTCCGACTACTTCCGTGAACGGATCTGGATCAGCTGCGATCCCGACGAGCGCACGATCCCGTCGCTGGCCGAGCGCTTCGGTGTCGAGCGGTTCCTGTGGGCTTCGGATTACCCCCATGCCGACCACACGCCCGAGTACGTGCACGACTTGAACACGCTCGTTTCGATGTTTCCCGAGTCCGATCAGCGCAAGTTCATCGGCGACAACGCCCGAGCGCTGTTCGATCTCCCGGCCGGTCGCGGCTGAGAGGGGTTGAAGCCTGCCGGTTCAAGGCGAGGTGGTTCGGTCCCGATATTCGGAAGTGACGGCACCGAAGGCATCGGGAGGACACGATGGGCATCTTCAAGCGCAAGATCAAGAACCCCGTGATGGGAACCGCGCAGATCGTGCAGTGCTCGCAACCCGCAACGCAGCGAGCGACGTGGGCTCGATGCGATCTCTTCGTCGTCGTCGAGGGACCAGGGATCGAGGCGACCTCGCACGAACTGCATCAACAGGTGCGGGTCGCTCGATGGCCTCACCCCGGCATGACGCTCCCCTGCCGGATCGACGCCAACAAGCCCGAGCGATTCGAGATCGACTTCGACGCCATCGCCGATTGGCGCGACCAGGCGCGGAGTGACGCTGCTTCGGTGGCGGCCTCTCGGGCAGGTGCTGGTGGCAGTGCGAGCGCGAGCCTTGGGATGAGCAGCGCCCCGGTCACCGTGATCGGAGCCGCCACGCCCGAAGAAGCGCAGGCCGGCATTCGCAAGGCTGAGGTGCTCCTGGGAACCGATCTCGACGGAGATGGCCGCATCGGCTGACCGGAGGTCGGCTCGTCGATCTCGTCGATCTCGTCGCTGGCCGAGCGGTTGGGCGTCCAGCGCTTCTTGTGGGCTTCACTTGCGCGCCGCCAGGGGTGGCTGACTACGTTGAGTGGTGACTTGGAGGGAGTCACAACATGGCAATGCTCGAACCCGATCCATCGATCGGGAGCTACGACGATGTCCGTTTCTACCGCAAGACGTGGTTCGTCCTGCTCTTGATGCTGTTCATCGCACCACTGCTCTTGCCCATTCTGCTCACGGGGACCTACTTCCAAAAGGCCCGGTCAAAGCAGCGAGAAGAGTCGTCTGCCGAAGTCTGGCGAGCGACCGGTTCAGGGCGAATGCTCATCGGCGCAATCGCCGCGTTCTACGCGTTCAACACCGCACAGGTCGCGATTCCGTTGATCAACGACGCACTCGAATCATCGGGAGGAAGTGGGTCGGCCCAGCAGCTCGTCGATGTCGAACCTGACGATCCTGAGCCCGACGAGCCTGCCACCACCGCGGCGTCGACCACAGCGGTACCAACGACTGCGACACCGACGACAGCCACGCCGACAACAGCGACCCCGACGACAGCGACACCGACTACAGCGACACCGACGACGAGCACGGTGGCGGCGGTCGAGACGTCGTGGAACGACGACAGTCGAGCCGCCACGCTGGTTCGTTTGGACGACATTCGCTCGATCACCAACAACATCGCAGAGACGGTGTTGGGGACCAGCGACGCTGACCTGGCGATCGAGGCGATCATCGGCGACTCCCGGTTCGCCGACACACCGCTTCCCGATGACGCCCAGCTGGTCTCTCTGGGCGTGAGTCACGAACGCAACGGCGACGACTCGCAGATCGCCGTCGTTCCCCGCTACCTGACCACCCAGACGCCAGCCGAGGCGCTGGCCCAACTGCGCTCGTTCTATGCAGAACGTGGTTTCGTCGAGGACGAGATCACCACCGAGGAGGGAGACGACGAGGTCACGACGTCGATCGACTTCGAACCACTGCGAACCGGCGACTTCGATCGCGACTCGGTCACCGTCGACATCATCGACGGAGAAGACGGCGTGTTGGTCCGAGTGTTCCGCTTCATCATCGACCCCGAGCAGCCCGCCGACGACTCTCCGCTCATGCTCGCCGAGCGCATGTATCCAGTCCCGCCTGAATACGAAACGGTCGGGGCGGAAATCACGTTCCGGCGCTCACTCACGGCAGGCGCCTCGACCGGCATCACATACCGGTTGGACATTGAAGCGAGCGCCGGGCCCGCAGTCGCCGACGTTCACGACGCCTTCGCCGACGCAGGTGGAGATACCTGGGTCGAGGACCGCCGGACCGATGCATCTCTCTACATGGAGTCTGGACAGATCGACGCCGAGGCAACGGTCTTCGTGTTCGCTGGGAGTTCGGACACCAGCATCTCGGTCACGATTCGCGAGTGACCCTGCTCACTGTTCAGGCCCAGAACTCGGCGACGGCGGCACCGTCGAAGTTGTGGAACCAGATCTCGGCGATCGCATCGTCCTCGATACGAGCCAGGTGGACGGTGAGATTGTCGAGCGGGGGCTTGCCCTGTCGGGTCGCCGTGATCCGGAAGTAGATCGCCGCGTGATCGCCGCCGACGAGGGTGTCGAGCACTTCGAGGTGCTCGCCGTCATCGGTCTTGGCCGCCGTTTCGAGCAGGAACACGGCAAGGGCGTCGGTGCCGACGAGATCGTCAACCGCAGGCACGTGGGCAACCACGTCGGGCGAGACGCGAGCGAGCACGTCCTCCCAGCGGCCGTCCGCCATCGCGTGGGCGACGGTGTGGATCAGCTCGGGACTGGGTCCGCCTGACGCGTCGTGGGTCGGGAGGGTCTGGGTGGGTGAATCTGTCATGTATCGAAATGTACGACGTCGAAGCTTTGATGTCAAAGCTTTCGACGTCGGATAGTTCTCCATCACAGTATGATTCGTCGAATGAGCACAGACGGCGGCCCCGATCCGATCGAGGAGATGCAGCGAGGGTGGGCGAGCGAGGTTTCCGACCTCGACACATCGGCCATGGGGACCGTCGCCAGGCTCAACCGTCTGGCCTCCCTGTTGCGGCGCGACATCGAGGCCGGAGTGGGCGAGCGAGACGCCACGATCGGCGACTTCGACGTGCTCTCTGCACTTCGCCGACAGGGGCCTCCTTACGAACTCAAACCGTCGTCACTCGCACGGGCCACCATGCTGAGCCCGAGCGGCATGACGCATCGCATCGATCTCCTCGAGGCGGCCGGACTCGTCGAGCGAGTGGTCGATCCGACGAGCCGTCGGACCGCGCCCGTCGCCCTGACCAAGGCGGGGATCGCCGCATCGGAAGAGTTGGCTCGCACGGTCGTCGACATCGAAGAAGCCGCGTTGACGGGCCTCACCAAGAGTGAGCGGGCGACGCTGGACCGCTTGCTCACCAAGGCCACAAGCGGTCTCCAACCATCGGGCTGACGACTCGAGGACCAACTCGGGTGCGCCGTCTCGAGTTGGATGAGTGGCCCTACCCAACACGGAAACTCGATCCCGACCTGCGTCGTTACGTCCACATGCGCCCGTCGTTTGTTCTCCTCCTCGCTCTCGCCTCCGCGGTCGGTTGCACGGCGGGATCGAACAATGCCGACAGCGACGTCGACGACGCCAGCAGCCTCGCCTGCGCCGACGGCGTCGGCTATCGATTCAGCACCACGGGTTTCAGCGGCAGCGAGCGGGACGCAACTGCGATCGAGGGAGTCGACGACGGGAACGGCACCACGTCGATCGTGATCAGTGGTGAGACGGCCGAGGGCCAGCGCATCACAGCCGAGTACGTCGTTGCGAACGACACCCGCTTCAGTCGCTTCGACGGACACCCCGGGCCCTTCGTCGACGGCACGTGGTACGACTCGAGCGAATCCAACGGCTCCCTCGTTCCGAGACCCACCGACGCGCCGCTGGGCACGCACCGAGATGCGGCGAGGCTGTGGGCCGCCCTCGGTGTCGACACGAGCTCGTTCGCCGACGGCGCAGCGACGAACGAGGCGACCGTGTCGACCCGACGCTTCGAGGAGGCCGTCGGCCACGACGTCACCGCGTTCTTCGCCAACCCCGACGACACCATCGACGTCCGCGTCACGACGAACGACGACGGGTGCATCGCCGAGTTCGCTCGCCGCATCCCGGGCGCTGACTGGACCGTCTACGAGATCCTCGAGATGAGCGATGGCCTTGTTGGCCCAGAGATCAGCGATCCACAGCCGCTTCCCGGCTGATCCGCCATCTCGTCCCTCGCCACGGCGACACCCCCTAATGTGCGGCAATGACGGCGAAGGCAGATTCAGCCGACGACGTGGCCGGCGTCTACGAGCGCCAGGCCGCACGGTTCGATCGAGATCGGTCGCGAACACTGTTCGAGGCGGATTGGCTCGAACGGTTCGCTGCCGATCTTCCCGACGGGGCGCGAGTGCTCGATCTCGGTTGCGGAGCGGGCGAGCCCATCGCCCGGTGGCTCATCGAACGCGGCTTCGAGGTGACCGGCATCGACGTGGCGTTCGCGATGATCGACCTGGCCCGCCACCGATGGCCCGAGGGTGATTGGCACCAGGGCGACATGCGGACGCTCGACCTCCCCGATCGCTTCGACGGAATCATCGGTTGGAACAGCTTCTTCCATCTCACCGCCGACGAACAGCGCGAGTGCCTTCCCCGCCTCGCCCGCCACCTGGAGCCCGGCGGGTCGCTCATGCTCACCGTCGGTCCAAAGGCAGGCGAGCGATGGGGCACCGTCGGCAAAGAAGCGATCTACCACGCGTCGCTGTCCCCCGCTGCCTACGCGACGCTGCTCGAAGAGAACGGCCTTCGCCTCGCGGCCTTCGTCGCTGAGGACAATGCGTGCGCCGGACACTCGATCCTGTTGGCCCGCAAAGACGGTGAATCCGCAGCGTGACCGCCGCTCGGTTCGACCTCGCAGCCCGGTTCGACCTCGCAGCCCGGTTCGACCTCGCAGCACTGTCCGAGGCGATCGATCGACAACGCTCGGAGTCGTCGACGACGCTGGTTGGCCTGTCGGGTGCGGTCGGGGTCAGCCAATCGACCATTCGCCGACTCGGCTCCGCCGACGATGCGGAGGCCGATGGCGTCCTCGCCCTCATCCGCTGGCTGGGCGTCGCACCCGAGACCTTCGTGATCGACGGCTCGGTCGCCGGTCGGCCCCTACCTGCCGATGACGGGTTCGTCCGCGTCGACATGGAGTTGGTCGCACGG
>CALLIQ010000176.1 GCA_938008925.1 uncultured Acidimicrobiales bacterium | reverse complement strand
GTGATGCCGGCGATCGCATCGGTCGGCCATGCGATCGAGAGGCCGGTTGCGCCGAGGTCGTTGGCGAGCGGGCCGCTCAGCGCATCGATCTCCTCCGAGGTGAGATCGATCTCGGTGGGCGTTGCCTGGTCGAGAAGACGCCCGAGTGGCTCCCACTGCCGGGCGGCTCGGCGCAGCGTGAGAAGGAGCGACGATTCGAACGCTTGGAACCGGCGTCGAACCGAATCGGGGGCGTTCCACAGGGCCGTGACCGGAACGGTGACCGATGGATCGTGACGCCCCTGGAATACCAGCACCCCGGAGAAGGCGGAGTCGGTCGTGACGAGCCGCAGGAAGGTGAGGGGAGGGCGATCGCCCGAGACGGTCGCCAAGCGGGTGAGCGCTGCCCCCGCGTCGATGGCGGTCGGCGTGAGCGCTGCGAATGCGTCGTGCCCCGCGACCATTGGCGCCGCTGCTGTGCGGGCGAAGCGATCGACGACGGCGGTCAGGAAGCCGTCGAGCGTGACCTGCGGTGTCGCAACCCAGCCGAGATCATCGGTGCTCGAGGTGGTGTCGCCGAGGGCCACGCAGTTCGCAGCGGGATGCAGTGCGTGCGCGAGCTGCGCGATGTGGCGCCGCTCGTCGTCTGTTGGAGCGCCGAGACGCCACGCATCGAACCCGCCGCTGCTCAAGCCGGGCTGCATTCGCCCCTGGGCGACGAACGTGAGCGCGGTGCGGGCTGCGTCGACCCACACCTGATTCGAGGCCGATGCGACGAGAGCGGGATTGGCCAGCGCTGCGCAGAAGTCGTCGAGGTCGAGTCGTTCGACGGGCGTCGGGGTCGTGGCGACGACGGGGTTCCCGCTCGAGTCGACGCTGCCGTCGGTGACCGGGCGCACGAGATCGATCACCTCGTCCGGCTCGAGCTCCACGTCGGGGTGTGGGCTCCACAGCGCGAGCCACGACGTTCGAGGCGGATCCGCCTCGACGAACGTGGCGTGCACGTTCTCATCACCCAGCCGCCAGTACATCCCCACGAGCCTACGGTGCGATCCCGGGTTCTGACGTTGGTCGAGTTGGTCCGATAGCGTGTCGGTTCAGCGAAGGCGGGAGTGACAGCGATGGCGAAGCAAGACGAACCGACGAACGCGTCCGGTGAGGGGTCTGCAAAGGCTCCGTTCACGGCGTTCGACACCACGATCGGCGAACTCGGCGGACAGCGCACCGAGTCGTTCTCTGCGCCCGTGTCGGCATGGAATGACCGTCATCGTCGTCGTTTGGCCGAAACGGCCGCTCTGCCGGGCTTGTTGCCCGTCGTCGGAGCGCAGCGCGACAACGGAACGGCCACCGCCGTGCACTATGCGCCGGCCACGCCGTCGCTGACCGATCGCATCACCGGCGACGGTCGGGCTCCGTGGTTCGAGACCGCTGGCATGGTGGCGGCTTCGGCTCGTGGGCTTCACGCCGCCCACCTCGATGGGCTGGCCCACGGATCGCTCACCACCGATGACGTCCGGGTCTACGGCGACGACATCGCCGTCGCTGGGACCGGCATGGCGCTCGGGGGAGTGATTCCCGACGATCGTCACGCCGCGACCGCACCCGAGGTGCTCGCCGGCGGGCCGGCCACGGCTCGTTCCGACGTGTACTCGCTCGGCAAGGTGCTCGAGCGGTCGATCGAAGGCCAGCCGGACGTGCCGGACGCCCTCACCGCCCTCGCCAAGCGGGCGACCAGCGAGCAGCCGTCCGATCGGCCGGTGTCGGCGTGGTTCCTCGCAGAGGGCATCGAGAAAGCAGCCGGACCGCGCTTCAAGCGATTCGGCCTCGCCGATCTCGGCGCGCAAGACGGTTTCGCCGCCGCCTCTGACGCGTACCGCCCGCCGATCACCGGTGGTGGAACGAGCCGAACCGGCGCTGCGATCGCAGGCGCCGCTGGACTCGCGGGGGCTGCAGGCGTCGCTGGGATGGCCGCCGCTCGACCGGGCGATCGAGTCGCTGGCGCGAAGGATGCGGCCGCCGATGCTGCCGCCAGCGCCGAAGGCTCAGCGGAGACTGTGATCGAGGGAGCGAACGCGAAGCCGGCGGCGCTCGCCGGCGCAGCTGCTGCGACAGGAACGGCTGCGGCCGCCGGTACCGCAGCAACCGCAGGCGGAACCGCGTCACGAGTCGTGCGCCAAGACGACGACGATGACAAGGGTGCGATCTGGCCCTGGGCGGCCGCTGCGATCGTCGGTGTCGGCGCCCTGGGATGGTTGGCCACTCGCGATGGCGGCGACTCCGATGTCGATGTCGCCGGCACGGTGCAGAGCGCCGAGGTCGTCGAGGCCGAGGAGGGCTCTGATGACGGGGACGCTGACGGGTCTGGCGATGAGGCCGAGGTGACCACGACCGCGGCGCCCACCACCACGGAGGCGCCAACGACCACCGAGGCCCCAACCACAACCGAGGCGCCCACCACCACGGAAGCGCCAACGACCACCGAGGCGCCCACCACGACCGCGGCGGCCAGCGACGACGAGACGGCCGAGGACACCACCGACGACGCTGACGCGGACGCAGCGGCCGCATCCGATGACCCGGTCGACGCCGAGGTCGCAGCCGACGGCTTCGAGCTGCTGCACGCCGTTCCCGACTTCGACGCCGACATCTACCTCGACGGCAAGTTGTTGGCCAGCGACGTGAAGACGGGCGGTGTACTCAGCCCCATCCCCGGGTCGGGCGAGGTCGAGATCTTCGCTGCGATGCCAGATGCCCCGGTCACATCGGAGGAGCGAAACGACGCCGTCGTGTTGTCGGCGGCAGCGCCTGCCGGCGGCGTCATCGTGGCCCACATCGACGACGACGCCCCCGCCATCTCCAACTTCGCATCGAACCTCGGCGAGGTGCCCGCCGGTGAGGGACGTCTGGCACTGCGCCACGTCGCTCCCGTCGGTCCGGCAACCGTCACGATCGATGGTGAGGAGATCGCTTCCGGTGTGAACGCTGGAGAGGGCCTCGAGGCCGATCTGCCCGCCGGGCCACACGACGTGCTGGTCACCGCAGAAGACGGAACGGTGTTGTTCGACGACACGGTCGACGTGCCAGAGGGTGAGCTCACCACCGCCTTCGTCGGCGCTGGTGACGAGCCCGATGCGGTCGAGGTCGTCGTTCGCCGAATCCAGGGCCTCGACTCGGCCCCCGACGCCGTGCCGAGCGGAACGTCCGGCCTCGCCGACAACCCGACGGCGCCGATGGCGCTCGTGGCATCGATCATCGCTGGCCTCAGCGCCGGCGGAGCCTGGCTGCGGAGGCGCACGGCGGGGTGAAGTTCGCCCTTCTGATCGCCGTTGCTTCGATCGCGCTCGCCGCGGTCGTCTCCCAGGTGTCAGAACCGAGCGTCGACACAGCGCCCGATACCGAGCCCACTTCGGCGTCGGCCGCCGCCGTGGCATCCTCGCCGTCTTCTTCGGCGCCATCGTCCACGGCTGCTGAAGCCGGTTCCACCGCAGTATCGGACTCGTCGGACACCGGAGCATCTGACTCGTCGGGAACGACGGTGTCGACGATCGAAGTCACCGGCAGTCATGACCTGCGGGTGGAGGCCATCGCTCCCGTTCCGCTTCGCGTGCGCGTCGCCTCGCTCGACATCGACGTCGCTCTCGACTCGGTCGGGGTCGATGCAGACGGTGATTTCGACGTGCCTCGATCCGGCGTCGGCTGGTACCGGCACGGCCCGTCACCGGGCTCCGACGGCTCGGCGGTCTTGGCTGCCCACGTCGACTTCAACGGCGCCCCTGGGGCGTTCTTTCGGCTTTCTGAGCTCGTTCCCGGTGATCGGATCGAAGTCGACAGCGACGACGGCATGACCCGCGTGTTCACGGTCGTCGATCAGGTATTGTACGACAAGACGGTGCTGCCGGCGGACGAGCTGTTTCGTGAAGATGGCGACGAAGCCCTGCGGCTCATCACCTGTGGCGGCAGTTTCGACGCCGATGCTCGCAGCTATCTCGGAAACCGGGTCGTGACCGCCGTGCCGGC
>CALLIQ010000175.1 GCA_938008925.1 uncultured Acidimicrobiales bacterium | reverse complement strand
GGCCACAGCGGCGCCGGCAGGTCATGGCCCATCGCTGAGAGGACGAGGAGATCGGCACCGGGCACGGCCTCGGCCGTCGCAACGCCGCCCGACGGGCCGATCAGCGCATCGGCGGCTCCGTGGATCACGAGGAAGGGCAGGTCGATGGTGGCCAGCTTCTCGGTCCGGTTTCCGGAGGCGGCGATCGCGGCCAGCTGGAAGGCAGCGCCGAGGGGGTTGAAGGACCGATCGAAGGATTCGGTCGAGCGAACGCGAGCGTCATCCTCGTTCCAGAGCGGTCCGCCGATCACCTTGTTGACCTTCACCATGTGCTCGAGAATCTCGTCTCGCTCGGTCGGGGGCGGGGCCAACAGCGCGGCCATCGCTTCCGGATCGGCCTGGCCGACCTCGGTGTCGCCGGTGGTCGACATGACCGAGGTGACGGTGCGAACCCGATCGGCGAAGCCGAACGCAAGCTCTTGAACGATCATGCCGCCCATCGAGGCGCCGACGAAGTGGGCGGAGGCGATGCCGAGATGATCGAGCACGCCGACGGCGTCAGCCGCCATGTCGGCCAGGGTGTATGGCACCTCGCCCGAGATGTCTTCGCCGCCCTGCGCTCGCCCGAGCAGCTCGATCGCGTTCGGCGGCGCTCCCTCGGTCTTGGCGGACAGGCCAGCATCGCGATTGTCGAAGATGACGACGTAGAAGCCACGGTCGACGAGCGCTTCGATCAGGCCGAGCGGCCAGCTGATCATCTGCGCCGTGTAGCCCATCACGAGCACGAGCGGCTCGGCCTCGGGGTCACCGAAGGTCTGGTGGCAGATGTCGATCTGCGACGGGCCGATGGGTGCGGTGGTTGCTGTGGTCTGCTGCACGGCGGGCACGGTAGCCCAGCGCCGGTGGCTGTCCAGAACGGGTGGGCCAGCCGGTTCGGCCGACCGGCACCGTTCACGCGTTCAGCTGAGGGCTGCGGCGAACGCCTCGATCGTGGTCTCGACGTCGGCGGCGCTGATGTCGAGATGGCACACCAGGCGGGCCGTCGGCCCGGGGAACATCGCGATGTCGGCTGCGGCGAGCCTCTCTGCGATCGCAACGGGATCGTGCTCGTCGCCGAAGGTCACGAAGACCATGCTGGTGTGCGGGCCGTCGATGGTGAGCCCGTCGATGGCGGCCAGTCCTTCGGCCAGACGAGTCGCATTCGCATGGTCGTTTGCGAGCGGTGCGAGGTGCTGTTCGATGGCGTGGCGCCCGGCTGCGGCGATGATGCCGGCCTGGCGCATCCCGCCGCCGACCATCTTGCGCCAGCGTCGAGCCTCCTCGATGAGCGGTGCGGAACCGACGAGGACCGAGCCGATCGGCGCGCCGAGTCCCTTCGACAGGCAGACCGAGACGGTGTCGAACCCAGCTGCCACCTCGGCGGGGGAGCGATCGTCGGCGATCGCGGCGTTCCACAGTCGGGCGCCATCGAGGTGGAGGGCGAGCCCTCGCTCTCGGGCGAGTGACTGGGCTGCGTCGACGTAGTCGATTGGCAAGGGTCGGCCGTTGTGCGTGTTCTCGAGGCATAGGAGCCTGGAGTGTGCGAAGTGCCCCATGCTCGGCTGGTTCTTGATCGCTGCGGCCACGGTGTCGAGGTCCATCGTCCCGGCGGCGTTCATGGCCACCGGCTGGGGTTGAACGCTCCCGAGCACGGCGGCGCCGCCCGCCTCGTACTTGTAGCAGTGGGCCTCCTGGCCGACGAGGTACTCGTCGCCGCGCTGGCAGTGGGCGAGGATGGCGCACAGGTTCGACTGCGTTCCCGAGGCCACGAACATCCCGGCTTCCTTGCCGAGCAGCTCTGCTGCGAACGACTCGAGGTCGTTGACCCCCGGGTCCTCGCCGTAGACGTCGTCGCCGACGGAGGCCTCGGCCATGACCGCTCGCATGGCGGGGGTTGGGACGGTGACGGTGTCGCTGCGGAAATCGATCATCGAGGCGTAGTGAACCACGACGCCGGCCGCGCTCGCACCCGGCCTTCGCTCACGAGCAGTGCGACGAGCCCGGCCCACCCGTGAACGGATGTCGTGTTCGCTGGTTCAAGGCGCTTCGAGACCGCGCAAGCCGGCCCACGCCAGTGTGATGAGGTCGTTCAACAGGTCGTCGGCCTCGAGATCGCTCTGCGAGGTCTTCCAATAGCGGACCATGCCCTCGGCGAGACCGACCACCCCGTGAGCCAAGGCGAGACGGTGGGCCTCGCTCATGCCGTCGACGGCGATCAGCGAGGCGATGCCGTCGGCGATCGACCGCTCGGTGCGACCCGCGATCTCCGCCCACTCGTCGTCCTCGCGGCTGGCGCCGCTGAAGATCAGGCTGAAGCCGGCGAAGTCTTCCTGCACGAAGTCGAGATAGGAGCGAAGTCCCGCTTCGACCTTCTCACGTGGCGATCCTGCGGCGACCGCCTGCTCGAACACGAGAGCCTGAAGACGCTCACCCACCTCTTCGAGCACGGCTCGATAGAGCTCTCGCTTCGATGCGTAGTGCTGGTAGAGAACGGGCTTCGTCACGCCGGCGGCATCGGCGATGTCGTTCATGGCGGTCTCGTGGAAGCCGGTCTCGGCAAACACGACCCGAGCGACGTTCAGCAGCTGGAGACGACGCTCTCGCGCCGGAAGGCGCACGTTGGAGACCACGGATTAGTCCCAGGCGTCGTTTCGGTCGGCCCGGTCGGCAGCTTTCACTCCGTAGTGGAACACCATCGCCGGAGCGAGGAGGATCGAACCGACGACCAACATGATGATGATCAAGGTGACGAAGGTCGGCGTGAAGCCCGTCATGAAGCCGACGAAGAACACCACGCTCGCCATCACGTAGAGGGCGGAGCCGGCTCGCATTCCCTTCGAGACCCAGCCAGCGACCTTCGCCCGCTGCTGGAGGACCGGATCAGTCATGACTCAAGGTTGCCGAACCCCAGCGCGAATTGAAACTGCGCCACCCGAACGAGGTGATCGCTCGGGAGTCGGCTTCACGCTCTGACGGCGCTTTCACGCCTCGCGGGGTGCGGGATCTGGCTCGAACGATCCCGACGTGGCCTCGAGATCGAGCCCGGGTTCGGTCAGATCCACGGTGTCGGGGTGGCTGTCGCTGTCGGTGTGGCTGGCGCTGTCGGTGTGGCTGTCGTCGCGGAGGTCGATGCCGCCGCCGGCCAAGAACTCGTCGACGCTGATTCCGCCGGCTCGACGGCCCGTGCCGACGATGTTCATGGCGATCACGAAGATGCCGGCGGTGAGGATGAGGTCTCCGAACGAGACGACCTCGTCGAAGAACGAGATCGGCACGATGTCGCCGAGCACGGCGAGTGAGGTGGCGTCGGTCTCGAGCTCGCCCAGCCCGCCGATGGCCACGATGGAGTCAGGGTCGACGTCTTCCGGGACGCGTCCGGCGCCGATGAGTGCCTCGAGTCGCGTGGGGATGTGGCCGTTGGCGACGGTGACGAAGAGATTGAGCGCCAGTCCGAAGGCCGTGACACCCGCACCCCGGATGTGCACGTTCTGCATGAGGGCCACGATCATGAAGAACGCGCCGACGACGTAGGCCGAGAGCCGCAGCGGGATGCCGACCTGCTCGGCCAGGGTCTGCAGGACGAGACCCGCTGCCAGCAACGGCCACCAGATCACGTGCACGTTGAGGATGTTGGCGAGCCGGCCGCCGCGCAGGAGGCCGACGACGAGGCCGCTGGCGATGGCGATCGGAGTGAGAATCATCGGCGGCGAGCGTAGTGGGTTGGTGGGGGTCCGTCGACGACACACAGCGCGTGACCCCGCGGGGCAGGCGCCGCGGCCCTCGGGTCAAGGCTGCTCTCGATCAGGACTGGGTTCATCAGGACTGGTTTGATCAGGACTGGGTTCATCAGGGATCGAGCCGGTCCACCGTGCAGACGACCCGTCGATCCCCGAGTTCCCACACACCCTCGGTCGGTGTGAACTCTCTGGCGACCAGCTCCGACTCGGCATAGGACTCGCCGAAGGCCTCCTCGAAGCGCTGAATGCAGATCCGGGCCGCCGCACGGCGAACGGCGCGATCGCCCGGCCATTCGAGCTCGGATGCGATGCCACAGCTTCCGTTCGTGAGTCGGTCGGTCTCGGACTCGAGGTCCTCCAGCAGGCAGAACGCGGCGAACGCTCGACCCTGATGGGTGCCTTCGCACGACACGATGGCGATCGTCGGCGGTCGGGGCAGCGTCGTGACGGTTTCGCCCAGGGTCTCAGGGGCGGTGGGGGCGACGGTCGTCGTCGGAAGCGGGTCGGTGGTCGACGGGGCGATCGTGGTCGATGTGGTCGTCGTGGTCGCTTCGGGCACGTCGGCCCAACACTGGTCCGGCGTGAGCCCGAGGGAAGGGGTCAGGGCGATAATCGCCGGCCGTTCGGTGGTGGTCGTCGTCTCTTCGCCCGAGTCGTCGGTCCCTGACGCGGATCCGTCAGCCCCCGATTCGATGTCGGAGCCGGCATCGGAACCGCTCGTGCAACCGGCCGCAATCGTCAGCAGCGCCGTGAGCACGGCCAGTGCGATCCGGGAACGTGCGATCCGAGGACGTGCGATCCGGGAACGCCCGGTTTGAGCACGTCCGGTCTGAGCACGTCCGGTCTGAGCACGTCCCGCCTGAGAACGAGGCAGCGTCGTCGACGGCGACGTGGGTGTCAGAGGGCGGGGAGGAACTTGTCGAGGTGGGTGAAGCACACGAAGAGCGAGGCGAGGAAGAACGGTGTGGTCGCAATGTATGCGGGCCAACGCTTCCACAACCGCCCAACGACCAACCCAATGCCGAGGACCACGAGGGTGATCAGCGCCCACACGATGGTGGGGGTCCGTTCCTCGAAGTTCCAGCCGAGCGATTCGGTGAGGGCGTCTTCGCTGATGCCGACGACGTTGCCCTCATCGAGTGCGAGTTCGTCGGTGGCCTCGTCGAGTTCGTCGGCTGCGACTTCGGCGGGGTCGAACTGCGGCTCGAGGACGGGGAGAACCGGCGCCGGCTCGGAGACGAGCACGGCGGTGACGACGATGCGCTGACGAGCCGAGTACTTCGGGTGACAGGCGGTGAGGGTCAGCCGGTTGTCGCCGTAGTCCTCGAGAATCTCGACCTGACTGGGATTGACGATGAAGTGCCCGATCGGGTCGCCGCCGTCGGGGTTCTCCTGCGCCATCACCTCGTAGCGGAACTCGCCCTGCAGCGTCTCGACGATGATCGCATCGCCCGGCTCGAGGAGATCGAGGTTGTGGAACGGCGAACCATACGTGGTTCGGTGGCCCGCGATCGCGGCGTTGCCGGCCTGACCGGGGAGCGGCGTGGTCGGGTAGTGCCCGGGGCCTTGGCGGAGATCGTCCCGTCGGACGCCTTCGATCACCTGGCGCTCGACGTCGATGGCCGGGATCCGGATGGCTCCCATCGCTTCGCCCTGGTCGGGAATCAGGGCCGCGGCGAGCGCGGGTGCGACCGTCGGCTCGGCCCGTTCAATGACGGGATTGTCGATCTCGTCCGGGTCGATCTCGTCCGGGTCTGCGTCGTTGGGGTCTGTGTCGTTGGGTTCTGTGTCGTTGGGGTCTGTGGCGTC
>CALLIQ010000174.1 GCA_938008925.1 uncultured Acidimicrobiales bacterium | reverse complement strand
GATCGGCTTCGAGAACCGAGCCGTGCTCGACGGTGACTTCCGCAACGACGGCGTCGATGCCGGCGAACTCGGAGCCGGTCACCAGGTGACGGCGATCTACGAACTCGAGCTCGCTCGTGGCCTCGGTGGACGTGACGACATCGGCACGGTCGCCCTTCGCTGGGAAGACCCCGACACCGGTGACGTGATCGAGGGCCAGATCGACATCGATGCCTCCGACATCGAGGATCGTTGGAGCGACACCGACGAAGACTTCCGTCTCGCCGTGACGGTCGCCGCCTTCGCCGAGATCTTGCGTAAGAGCCCCTTCGCCGACGAGGTCACCCTCGAAGAGGTCGCGGAGGAAGCCGAGAACCTGATCGGCCGAACCACGGCATCGGACGACGACGTCGAGAACTTCGCCGACCTGGTCCGCACTGCGGACGACCTCAGCTAGATCCGCTCCTCGGAAGGTAGCCGGGCCTGCGTGGCCGTGAACGTTCCCCGAAGGGAGTTGCTGTACCGGCTGTGGAATGGAGCTCGCTGCCTCCGCCACAGCCGGAGCGGGGGCCGACGAGAACCGGTTGGGGAGAGCCGGTTCAGTCGGTCCCGGTGGTGACCGCCTCGAGGACCAGCCCGATCATGTCATCGAACGTGGTCTGGCGGTCCTCGGCGGTCATTGCTTCGCCGGTCTTGATGTGATCGCTGACGGTGCACACGGCAAGCGCTGCGATCCCGTGTTCGATCGCCAGGCCATAGAGGCCGGCGGCTTCCATCTCGACCGCCAGGAAGCCGTACTTCTCGAGCAGGTCGAAGGTTCCCTCGTTCGGGTCGTAGAAGAAGTCCGAGGTGAACAGTCGCCCGGCCTTGACCGACACGCCCCGGCGCTCCGCAGCGGCCGCGGCGGCGCTGAGCAACCCGAAGTCTGCGGTGGCGGCGAAGTCCCGGCCTTGCAGCCGGGACCGGTTGACGATCGAGTCGGTGCCGGCGCCGACGCCGAGCAGCACGTCGCCGAGAGCGATGTCGTCCTGGATGGCACCGCACGACCCGACCCGGACGATCGTGGTCACGCCGTACTCGCGGATCAGCTCGGTCGCATAGATCGAGATCGACGGAATGCCCATCCCGGAGCCCTGCACGGACACGGGAACACCGTTGACGGTGCCGGTGAAGCCGAGCATGTTGCGAACGTCGGTGACGAGGCGGGCATCGTCGAGGTAGTTGTCGGCGATGAACTGGGCCCGAAGCGGGTCGCCGGGCATGAGAACGATCGGTGCAAAATCGCCGGGTTCGGCGCTGAGGTGAGGCGTCGGCATGCCCTGAGGATGGCACAATGGTTCGATGGCGATGCGCCAAGATTGCAAGCACTTCCAGAGCCGTGCCTACGCGAGCGGTGACACGATGAGAAAGTGCGCCCTCGACCTGGCGCCCGAAGCTCCGTGGAACTGTCCGGCCGACTGCAGCTCCTATGAGCCACGGCGAGCCGACGTCAACTGGCGTCACGGCTCGCTGATCACGCCAGCGACGCCTGAGCCGCCGCCGAGCGTCGGCGAAGATCCGTCGATCGCGGCGCTGCTCGACGAAGCCGAAGACATCATCAACAACGCTGGCGCCGACATCCGCGAAGAGGTCGACCTCGAACGCGAACGTGCGCAGCGCAAGGGCCGACGCAAGCCCCGTTGGTGGCCGTTCTGACCAAGCTGAAACCGAGACGCTGAGCCCGTTTCGGTCCCGTTCGGATCGGTCGCCCGCTTGGCTCCGTCCGGGTGGTCCGCAGATAGGCTCGATGGCTGTGAACACCCCTCTGATGAGCAGCCTTTCATGACCGAGATCAGTGGTCTCGACCTGCATCTCGGCGCCCCCGGCCTGTCCGATCACCTCGGATCTCTCGCCGACGCCGATCGTCGCAGCGCCGCCCTGCAAGCAGCAGCCGACGCCGACGCCCCGAGCAGCGAAGAGGAGGAGTGGCGATACAGCCCGATCGGCGATCTCGATCTCAGCGCATGGTCGCCGCAACTCGCCGCCCCATCGGTCGACATCGCCCCGGCGCCGGATGGCTCGTGGGCGGCTGTGGTCGATGTCGTCAACGGCTGGGTCGTCGCCATCGATCTCGACGACGGCTGGGCCTCGAAGGGTCTCGTCGTCGAAACCGACGATCTGATTGGCCGCACGATCACCGCTCCAGACGCCGGACAACTCGACCAGCTGCACATGGCCCTCGCCCCGGCTGCACTTCGCATCTCGGTGCCTGCGGGCATGAGCGTCACCGACCCGGTCCTCGTCCGGTCCCACCACACCGGTGATGGCGTGGCGTCGTTCGCTCACTCGATCGCATCGGTCGGCGCCGACGGCGAGATCGTGATCGTCGAACGGCAGACCTCAGCCGAGGGTGCGGTCCTGGCGGCACCGTTGCTCGAGCTCGATGTCGCGTCCGCTGGCCGGCTCCGCTGGGTCACCGTGCAAGAGCTCGGCGCCGACGCTTGGCAGCTCGGCCGCCTCGTCTCCAGCGCTGGCGATCAGTCCACGTTGTTCACCGGCATCGCCGCATTCGGCGGGGCCTACGCCCGTGTCCGAACCGACACCACGCTCGACGGCCGAGGCTCCACCGGTGAACTCGTCGCCGTCTACTACGGCGATGGGGAGCAGATCCACGACTTCCGCACCTTCCAGCACCACAAGGCCGGCGACACCCTCAGCGACCTGCTGTTCAAGGGTGCTGCCGACGACGAGGCCGGCTCGATCTACACCGGTCTCATCGAGATCCACGAAGAGGGCGCTGGGTCCAACGCCCATCAGACCAACCGGAACGTGAAGCTCAGCGAAGACGCCTGGGCGTGGTCGGTGCCGAACCTCGAGATCCACAACAACGACGTGCGATGCAGCCATGCATCCACGGTCAGCCCGGTCGATGTCGACCAGCGCTTCTACCTCCACGCCCGCGGCGTGCCGCCGATGGAGGCCGACCGTCTGATCGTCGCCGGCTTCTTCGACGAGGTCATCACCCGTCTGCCGAACGATGCGGTGCAGGCCGACGTCCGAGCACTCATCGCCGAGAAGCTCGCTCGTCGTGTCGGTGGTGACTCGTGAGCGCCGATCGAGTTCGCCTCTGCGCACTGTCCGACATCGCCCCCGACTCGTCCATGCGGATCGATGCTGGCGGCTTGCGGGTCGCTCTCGTTCGCATCGGCGACGATCTCTTCGCCATTGGTGACAAATGCAGCCACGCCGACTTCTCCCTCGCCGAGGGTGAGCTCGACATCGAGGGCCGAACCCTTGAGTGCTGGAAGCACGGCTCCACCTTTTCGATCGATTCGGGCGAGCCGGAGTGCTTGCCCGCCATGAAGCCCGTTCCCACCTTCGACGTCGTCGTCGACGATGGCGACGTCTACGTCACCCCGGCCGAGGAGGCCTCATGAGTGAGCTCGTCATCAAGGGCCTGACCGCCACCGTCGCCGGAACGGACATTCTGCGGGGGCTCGACCTCACGATCGCCAGTGGTGAGGTCCACGCCGTGATGGGGCCGAACGGCGCCGGCAAATCGACGCTGTCACACGTCCTGCTCGGCAAGCCCGGCTACGAGGTGACCGGCGGTTCGGTCACGCTCGACGGAGCCGACCTGCTCGCGATGCCGACCTGGCAGCGCGCGCACGCCGGACTGTTCCTCGGCATGCAGTATCCGACCGAGGTTCCCGGAGTCTCGCTCGACGCGATGCTGCGGGCCTCGTTCGCCGCGGCGGAGAAGAACCCAGACGACGTTCCTGCGCTCGTGCTCGCCGAAGCCGGCCGGATCGGCTTCGACGAGAAGTTCCTCACCCGCCCGCTCAACGTCGACCTGTCCGGTGGCGAGAAGAAGCGGAACGAGACCCTCCAGCTCGGTGTCCTCCAGCCGAAGATCGCCATCCTCGACGAGCTCGATTCGGGTCTCGACGTCGATGCGCTTCGGATGGTGTCCCGGCGAGTCGAAGCGGCCACCGAAGAGAGCGATCTCGGCGTGTTGGTCATCACCCACTACAGCCGCTTGCTCACCGAGTTGAAGCCCGACCACGTGCACGTGCTCGCCAAGGGCCAGATCCTCGCCTCAGGCGGCCCAGAGCTGGCCGCCGAACTCGAAGACACCGGCTATGCCGGGTACGTCGATGACGAGCCGGCCGCTGAGGTGAAGGCGGAGTTCGATCCCTTCGGCGATCCCCACGGGGTCTAGTCCGACGAATCCGTCGAGAAATTCCGGAGTTGCTTCAACAAGCAGCGGAAACTGACGATAGATACTTGTTGAAGCAGTTAGCTTCAGCTAAAACATACATAGCTGGTCGCCCGGAAGCCGTCCAAACTACCGGTGCGTCCATCGTCCAACTGTGCCCAGCGAGGGCGGTCCCGTCCAGGACCGCCCTCGCTACTTTTTCGCCTCACCTTCTTCGAGGCCCTGGCACGGATCGCGGTGCCACCTGTGGGATTCTGTCCGGGCATGTCTCTGACTCGAAACACCCGAACGCTGGTGCTCGCGCTCGCCTTGGCCCTGGTGGCGGCCGCCTGTACGGGCGGAGGCGATGACGTCGTGCTCGACGACGACGCCTCGGTCTCGTCGGACGACGCCGCAGAGGACGGCGGCTCTGGCGGGGGAGCGGACATCGATGCCGGGGGCGCCGCTGGTGGGCTCGGCGGTGACGCCATCCCAACCGACGTCTCCGGGCCGCTCGTCTACTCCTGTGCCGGACGGGTGATCGCCGGTGATTCCCTCGCGGCAGCCCTCGACGGCGACGCGCCGAGCGCCGACGACCTGTCGGGCGCCGGCTTCGATCTTGCCGTCATCGGCGATGCTGACGCGTGGCGCCTCGTTTCCGACGCCGGCGTGATCGTCGGGGCGACGCCGTTGGCAACCGAGCCAGCCGGTCTCGTGATGGTGGAACCAGGGGGTACCCCGTTCGCCTGCATCGCCACCCGGGCGGGCAGCTTCGACCTTCGCCAGGTGGCATTCGAACCCGTCGACGAGGGCGTGGCGATCGAGTCATGCGTCGACCCGTCGTCGGTCGTCGTCGATCGCCGAGACGTCGACGATGTCGAGGTCGTTTCGCTGTTCACCGACTCCTTCGACGCACCGCCGGACTCCTGCGTCGTCGACGGCTCGGTCACGATCTCGAGCGACGACCTCGGCGGGGCAGTCGATCCCGAGACCCGAACCAGCTTCACCTGGCCCTTCCCGATCGCC
>CALLIQ010000173.1 GCA_938008925.1 uncultured Acidimicrobiales bacterium | reverse complement strand
GTTGGGGCGGGCAGTGCGGGCGCTGCGGCTTGCTCGACGGGCGCGGCCCCGTTGGTCGCCGGCGCCGCTGCTGGCGGTGCGGCCGGGGGTGCTGCCTGCGCAGTCGGTGGCGTCGCTCCGTTCCCGTTGGCAAAGATGGTTTGCCACTCCTCCGGTACCGAGCGGGGGTTGCTCAAGTACTGCTGGTGGAGTTCCTCGATCAGCCAGGCGTTTGGACCGGCGTCGTTGACGGGATGTGAGGCCACGGCGTGATGCTACCCGAGCGATGTCGTCGCCTCGTCTCCGTTCGTGAGGCCCCGAGTTTGGTGGGTCGGAGCCCCGACCACGCCAGTAAGGTCGACAGCGATGCTGGTCGCCACCTGGAATGTGAACTCGCTCAACGCCCGCCAGGCTCACGTCGAGCCCTGGCTCGAAGAAGTGGCGCCCGACGTCTTGTGTATGCAGGAGACGAAGCTCAACGGCGATGCGTTCCCGTTCGAGGCCTTCGAGGCGCTTGGCTATGAGTCCGTCCACCACGGTCTCAACCAGTGGAACGGCGTGGCGATCCTGTCAAAGATCGGCATCGAGGACCCGGTCTACGGGTTCGCCGACGGCATCGAAGCCGATCCCGACGCCCGACTCGTCTCGGCGACGTGTGGCGGCGTGCGTATCAATTCGGTCTACGTGCCAAACGGCCGCGAGGTCGACCACGAGCACTACCACTACAAGCTGTCATGGCTCGGCCGTCTGCGCGATCACCTCGACGCCACCACATCGCCAGACGCAGAGGTGATCGTCGCCGGTGATTGGAACATCGCTCCGACCGACATCGACGTGTGGGACCGCGAGGCCTTCGAGGGCGCGACGCACGTCACCGAGCCAGAGCGCGACGCCTTGGCCAACATCGTTGACTGGGGGCTGGTCGACACGTTCCGCGAGCGTCACCCCGACCCGAAGCTGTTCAGCTACTACGACTACCAGGCCGGCCGGTTCCACAAACGCCAAGGCATCCGCATCGACTTCCTGCTGGCCAGCCGCTCGTTGGCCGACCGTTGTGTGTTCGACCTCGTCGACCGCAACGCTCGCAAGGCGCGCAAGAAGCCGGTCGAAACCAAGCCGAGCGATCACTGCCCGGTGCTCGCCCGCTACGCCTGACCCGCGCCGCGTCCAGCGGAGTCGAGCCGCGGTTCGTTGTGCCGTCGCTCAGCCGTGCTGGCCGATGATGTCGAGCACTTCGCCGCCGAAGCGTTCGAGCTTGACCGGGCCGATGCCCGGCATGCCGGCCAGCTGCGCTCGACTCGCCGGACGTCGCTTGGCGATCGCTCGAAGCGTCTGATCGCTGAAGATCACGTAGGCCGGCACGTCGGCCGCACGGGCTCGATCCCGTCGCCATGCTCGCAAGGCCTCGAACAACGGGTCGTCGACCGGGTTGCGCTCCACCTTCTTGTCGAGGGGGTTCTTGCTCGAACGGACCGCTCCGCGTGAGGTGGCGATCTGCGCCTTCCAGTCGATCGGACGATGGCCTCGCTCGAGGTGGGAGATCGCCGACTGCAACATGTCGAGATACATCGACGGCTGGCGTTTACGAGCCTTGGTGCCGTAGGTCCGCTCCGCGGCCCAGGACAGGTGCAGCTCACGCTCGGCTCGCGTGACCGCGACGTAGAGCAGGCGCTGTTCCTCGGCCAACTGCGCACCGGTCTTGGCGTAGCTGATGGGCATCAGGCCCTTCTCGAGGCCACCGACGTGCACGACGTCCCACTCGAGGCCCTTCGCTCCATGGAAGGTGGCGAGTTCGACGGCGTCGCCGTCGAGCTGCATCTCGCCGGCTTGGAGTGTGGCGATCCATGCCAGGAGGTTGGGGCCAGACGGGTCGGGGTCGACGGTGAGATATTCGTGGACCAGCCGTGTGAGCGCGGCCAGGTTCTGCCGCCGCTCCACTTCGGCGTTGGTGAGCTCTTCCCCCGGCTCGGGTTCGAGCGATGCTTCGAGCTCGCCGATGGCGTGCTGGAGATCGATGCCCGGACGGCCGAGTGACCGGAGCTCGTCCTTGACCTCTTTGGTGCCGAGCGGGCCGCTGCCACCGCGCACACGAACGGGGATACCAGCGTCGCCGAGGGCTTGCTCGATCGGCACGAGCTGGGCGTTGGTTCGGACGAGCACGGCCTGCTTCGACCACTTGCCCCCAACGGTGTGCGCTGTCTTGATGGCGTCGGCGATGCCGGCGGCCTCGGCGAGATCGCTCGGGTAGGCGGTGAGGGTCGGGACGGGCCCGTCGCCGAGGTGCGGGACCAGTGCGGGTGCTTTGCCCTCGAGCGCAGCCGTGGCCATGGTGAGGACCTGGGGCGTCGACCGGTAGTTGTCGTTGAGCTCGATCACGACCGAGGTCGGTTCGCGCCGGGCGAAGCGCCGGAGGAGCTCGGGGTCGGCGCCGTTCCATCCGTAGATGGCCTGGTTCGGGTCGCCGACGACGAACAGGTCGGACGAGTCGCCGCGCCACGCCCGCAACAGTTCGTATTGGAGCGGGTTGACGTCTTGGAATTCGTCGACGTAGAGGTGGCGGTGCCGCCAACGAACCGCGTTCGCGTAGTCCGGATCTTGTTGCAGATCTCGGATCGCGAGGGCGAGGAGATCGTCGAAGTCGACGAGGCGTCGCCGACGCTTTTCCTGTTGGAACGACTCCATCAACTCGGCGAAATC
>CALLIQ010000172.1 GCA_938008925.1 uncultured Acidimicrobiales bacterium | reverse complement strand
TGGTGGTCGTGGCTGAGTCCGAGCTGACCGAGCAACATGAACAGGTTCATCTCGCTGATACCGAGCTCGATGTGTTGCCCATCGGGGCCGGGCGCCCACTTCAACAACCGGTCCGCTCCCCCGTGGTCGTCTCGTTCTTCGTGAGAGAACACGCCGGCCTTGTTGATGAACCCGCCGAGGTTTGTCGAGATTGAGACGTCTGGGGCGGTCGTGACGATTCGGTCGCCGAGTCCATCGACGTCGGCGAGCGTCGCCAGCGTTCGACCGAAGGCCTCCTGGGTCGACGTCGACCCGTTGACAACAGGCGTGCGCGCCGCGATCGGAACGGGGAGCGTCGGGCGAGGAATCGGCAGCGCGTTGTTGATCGACCCGCCGACGCGAGCACACAGCTGCCCGGCATCGGACGTGGGATCGAACCGGTCCCACTCGGTGGCCGCGTCGAGGCCGAGCTCATCGCGAAACGCATCGATCTGCGTCGGCGTGAGCAGCGCCGCGTGATTGAGCGGGTCGCCGGCGATCGGAAGACCCCAGCCCTTGATCGTGTACGCAAAGACGACGGATGGCCGTTCGTCGTCGTCGCACCGAGCGAACGTCTCGCCGAGCAGACCCAGATCGTGCCCTCCGAGATCGGTGACGAGCGCTCGCAGTTCCGAGTCGTCGAGGTCGGCGACGAACCGCCCGACGGCGGGATCGGCGCCATCGAGAAACTTGGATCGCAACTCGGGTCCGTGGAGGGCGAAGAGTGCCTGGTATGCCTCGTTCGGCATGGCGTCGATCCGAGCCTCCAGCGCATCGCCGCCGTCGCGGGTGAAGGCGGAGGTCAACCGGGAGCCGTACTTCGCCTCGGCGACGTGCCACCCAGCATCGGCGAAGAAACGCTTGAGCCGCAGCGCGGCGATGTCGGGAATGACCCGGTCGAGGCTCTGCCGATTCAGATCGACGACCATCGTGAAGTTCCCGAGCCCCTTCGTTGCCGGATCGGCGATGGCCTCCCACACGTTTCCCTCGTCGAGCTCGGCGTCGCCGACGAGTGCCACGAACCGAGCGGGCGGTTGGTCACCGACATGGCTGTCGATGTAGCGCCGGGTGAGCGCGGAGAAGAGCGGGGCGACCGCGCCGAGACCGACCGACCCGGTGGAGAAGTCGGAGACGTCGGGATCCTTCGTGCGCGATGGATAGGCCTGCAGCCCACCCCGCTGGCGAAGGGTCGTGAGATAGGACGCGTCGAGCTCGCCCGTCAAGTACTTGATGGCGTGATAGACCGGCGATGCGTGGGGCTTGACCGCCACCTTGTCTTCGCCGCCGATGTGACCGAACCACAACGCCGTCATGATCGACACCATCGACGCGCACGACGCCTGGTGACCGCCGACCTTGACTTCGGTGTCGCCCCGCCGGTTGGCGCTGTCGACGATGCGAGTGGCCAGCCACAGCACCCGACGTTCGATCTCTTGGAGCGTGGCGAGGTCTGGTTTGAGGGTGTCGGACATCGCTGGTTCCTCGGGATCGTTCCACGACTGTCGACGCATGACAGCAGTGGAGGATGCTAGGCGAGCTCCGGGCACCGTCTACGATTGCTCGGGACGCATTTGGAGCGACGGAAGGGGGCATCGGTTGCAATTCACCTTGCTCGGACCCCTCCAGGTGGTCCGTGACGGCTCGCCCGTCGATGTCGGCGGCGCCAAGCAACGCATGGTGCTCCTGTCCCTGCTCCTCGCCGACGGTTCGGTGGTCTCGACCGACCGTCTCATCGAGCAGGTGTGGGGCGCCACGCCACCAAACAAGCCGAACGTCACCCTCCGCTCCTACATCTCCCACCTTCGCCGAGCGCTCGAGCCGCAGCGCGACGCCGGGCACCGGCCGCAGATGCTGCTGACTCGTTCGCCGGGCTACCTCCTCGACGTGGCCGACGACGACGTCGACGCCCGAGCCTTCCAAGCTCACGCCGCCGACGCTCGACGCTCGCTCGATGACGGTGACGCGGAGTCGGCGATTCGCTCCGCTTCCGCCGGCCTGTCGCTGTGGCGAACCGACGATCTGTCGGAGGATCTCGAGGGATTCCCCATCGCCGCTGCTCATCTCCACGAGGTGAGGAGCGAGCTGATCGTCTTGCAGCAGCGATCACTGCTCGATCTCGGCCGCCACGACGAGGCGGTGCCGACCCTCACCGCACGGGTCGCTGAACGGCCGGCCGACGAGGAGCTCAGACGGCTCCTCATGCTCGCTCTCTACCGAGCCGGCCGTGCGAACGAGGCGATCGCCACCGCCCAAGATCTCCGGCGCCATCTGGGTGACGAACTCGGGCTCGACCCCTCGCCCGCCACCAACGACCTCGAGGCCAAGGTCCTCGCCAACGATCCAGCGCTCTCCCTCGACCCGACCGTCGACGCCTCGCCGATCCTGCCCGATGCGGATGCCTCGCCGATCGCGATCCCACCCGGGCGAGACCACCAGTTTGCCACCATGACCGACCATCTGGAGAGTGGCGCGACGGTGGTCGTCACCGGTGAACCCGGCATCGGCAAGACGACGATGCTCACCGCAGCGGCCGACGTCGCCGAGAGCGATGGCCGCTGGGTCGCATGGGGCCGCTGCCACAAGGGCGGCGAGTCGTTGACCCTTCGACCGTGGGCGTCGCTCGTTCGCGACCTGATCGACCGCCTCGACGACGACGCCCTGCGTGAGGCGGTCGGACGGCGAGGTCGAGACCTCACCGGCTTCGTTCCCGAGATCGGCGACCGTCTCGACCTCGAGGCTCGGAGCGCATCGGACTCCTTCGCCATCGCCGACGCCGTCGTCCGGCTGGTGCGAGACGTCGCAAAGCAAAACCCGTGCACGCTCTTGTTCGAAGATCTCCACTGGGCCGATCCCGCCAGCGCGCAGTTGCTCGAGATCGCCGTCAGCTCGTGGACCGACGATCCGATCACGGTCTTCGCCTCGTGGCGCGACACCGAGCCAGCGCTGGATGAGGTCACTCCCGCGCTCGCGACGATCGGCCGAGCCGCCGGCGCACGCCGGATCGAGCTCACCGGGCTCGATGAGACCACGATCGCCGCGATCGTGGAGGACGAGCTCGGCGTCACCGACGACGATGCTCTGGTCGGCTCCATCGCCGATCGAACGGGCGGGAACCCGCTGTTCATCAGCGAACTCCTCCGTCAGCCGGATCCGCGCTCGGCCGCAGCGTCGACCACCGTCCGGGAGGCGATCCTGCAACGAGTCGACCGACTTCCCGACGGAGCGCTCGACCTGCTGACGACGGCGGCGATGTGTCGAGAGGGTTTCAACGAACGGTCGCTGCAACTCGATACGGCCGACACTCGCTCGCTCCCCGCCGAAGCAACGCTCGAGGTGCTCGACGCGGCGATGGCGACGAGGCTCATCGAGGAGGACCCCGAGACTCCGAGCCGGTTCCGGTTCACCCACGAGCTCATCGCTCAGACACTGGTCGACTCGCTGACACCGCTTCGCCAGGCTCAGCGTCACGCACAGCTCGGGCGCCGACTCGAAGCCCTCGGCGCGCCCGACGCCGAGCTGGCCCATCACTTCCTCCTTGGTTCGAGGGCAGGAACCGCCGTCATCGGCGCCGAGTACGCCTGCCGGGCTGCGCGCACCAACCGTTTCCTCCACGACCACCTCAGCGCCATCAGCCTCATCGAGGCCGGCCTCGAAGCGCTCGACGGCGCATCCGACGACGAACGAATGCTCGCCGAGGTCAGAATCGACCTGCTGATCGATCTGGCGCAGGGTCGAAAGCACCAGCAGCGCCAGACCGATGTCCACGCTCTCGCGTCGGAGGCGTTCGAGCTGGCGAAGCACATCGGCGACACGTCGAGGATGGCCGCAGCGGCGCTCGCCTTCACCGGCCATGCACCCGCCGGAAACCGTGTCGGCTCGACGCAATGGCTCGGCTACTGGAATCCGCCTGGCCCTGCGCTCGAGATGTTGTCGGCCAGCCTCTCGAAGATGGACGACGATCATCCGCTGCGCCCGCTCGTCCTGATGGCCCACGCGTCGGAGATGTTCGGACCGGAGCAAGATCCGGAACGGGCTCGCCGCTTCATCGAGGACGGCATCGACGCAGCGCGCCACATCGGCGATCCCGAACATCTCGCGATCGGCCTGCAGAAGAAGGTGACCGCCCTCAATCGAGAGCTCACGATCGACGAGCGCGAAACGACGCTCGACGAGGCATTGGCCGTCGCGGAGGCGAACGACTTCGTCGCCATTCGATTCGCCGCGTATCGCCGGTTGGCCATCGCTGCGCTCGACCGCGGCGATCGGTCGGCAGCCACCGAGCACTTTCGCGCCGCTGAGAACACCGCAGCGGTGAGCGGCGATCGCCACCTCGAGATGGAGGTGGAATCGATCCGGATCTCGCAGCTCATCTTCGCCGGTCGATACGTCAAGGCCGGCGAACTCCTTCGCACCGCCTTCGCTCGGCACGAATCGTTGTCGCCCGGTGCGTTGACGCGCTTCGGCATCCAGTTCGGCCACATGATGGAGGATCAGGGTCGCTTCGATCGGATCATCGATGGCTACCGAGACCTCTACGACCAATACCCCGGGCCGGGCTACGGGGCGCCGTTCGCTCTGATGTTGGCCCGCTCCGGCGACCTCGATGCAGCGCAGACCGTCCTCGACGGACTGAGCGATGGCGACGTCTTGTCCGGCGGGGAAGCCGAACTCCAGTACACCACCATGAGCGCGTTGGCTGAGCTGATGTGGTGGCTCGGCGACCACCGGCGAGCTCATGCGCTCTTCGAGGCCTTCTCGGCGGGCGCAGGACGAATCGTCACCCTCTTCGACGGGATCACGCTGCAAGCATCCACCTCGGTCCGGCTCGGCATGCTGGCATCCGTGCTCGGCGAACACGAGCAAGCCGAAACGCTGTTGGATCAGTCGCTCGAACACCACCGAGCGCTGGAAGCCCGGCCGGGCGAGATCCAGAGCCTGGCCGCCATCGCCGACGCAGCCGGCCGCCGAGGCGACCACGGCCGCGCTGGCGAGGCACTCGCTGCCGCCCGCGAACTCGCCACTGAGCTTCGGGCGTTCGAATTCCTCGTCGATGAGGTCGAGCGCCGACTGACGTGAGCCCCTGACTCCCAAACCGGTACTCCGGACTGGGCTCAACGGCGACTCAACGGCGATTCAACGTTTTCTCAACACCACTCGTGCAGAGTGTCATCTGTTGGTTCGAACCGCATCAGGCGGAAGCGGAACGACAGCAAGACTTGCCGGTGCGGGGGGTGGAGGGAAGCCCACGCACCGGCCTTTGCTGTTTTCGGGCCCGTCTCGTCGGACCTGCTACGTCGGCACCTGCTGCGTCCGCATTCGCTGCTTCGGTACGGTGACCGCCGTGGCCGACCTCGACGCGATGGCGGAACAGATCTGGGGCCTTCGAGTCGCCAGGCCATTGCCCGTGACGGAGTCGTTCGGGTCCGACGTCATCCTGTTCGAGGCGACCGACGGCGATCGATACGTGATCAAGAACTCGTTCACGCCTGCGAAGGGGCAGCGTGAAATCGACGCGCTCAACGCATTGGATGCCAACGACGACGTGCCCCGCCTGCTCGACCATCGACTCGTCGGCGATGGGATGTACCTGCTCATCGAGGGCCTCGACGGCACCCCGTGGACATCGATCGCCGATTCCTCGCCGGTCCTGTTGGTGTCACTCGGCGCCGCTGTCCGTCGGGTGCACGACGTCGAGTACGGATCGTTCGACGGCTGCGACAGCTGGCACGAGCTGTTGCGATCCAACGCCGACCGCTACCACGGTTCGATCGACGCACGAGAGGCGCGCCTGGTCGATCGAGGGCGCGTCGCGCTGGAACGGTGCCTGCCATTCGTACCCGACTCCACACAGCCGGTTCTGGTTCAGTTCGACCTCCGACCCGGCAACATCTTGACCAACGGTGGCGAGTTCGTGGCTCTGATCGACTTCGAGTCCGCTCGCGGCGGCCATCCGTCGATGGATTTCTTCAAGCTGTGGCAACAGGTCGAGCCCGTCGTCCCATCGGCGCTGAGCTCGATCCTCGAGGGGTACCGGGCCGACGGCCGCTCGACGGGTGCGAGGTCGACGGACGAGCTGAGCGATCCGGCGTGGATGGATGTCGACCGGCTTCGCCAACTGATGGGCATCTACTCGCTCTACCACGGGCTCGCCGGCCTGGCCTGGTGCTCGATCCGAGACGACTTCTCGGGTGAGTTTCCCGATGTGAACCGGAACCTGATCCGCTCAGCACTCGCCGCGATGGAGGCCTGACCCGCGGGAGCTCCGAGCCATCGAGACGAGCGGAGACGCTCTCAGCTCGCGAGTTGGCGGCGAAGCAGGTCGAGCAGCGTGATCGCTGAGAACTGACGAATTCGTTCCCGGTCTCCCGGAAGCCGCACGGTGGTCGCGATCGATCCCTCGCTGGTGGAGACGGCCAGGCACACGGTGCCGACCGGGTGCCCTTCGCTCTCAGCCGGTCCGGCGACGCCGGTCGTCGCGATCCCGACATCGGCGCCAAGACCCATTCGAACACCCTCGGCCATCGCCACGGCGGCCTCTTCGGTCACGACCGGTCCCTCCGGCACGCCGAGCACGCCGAACTTCACCTCGGGGTGGTAGGCCACGACACCACCTCGGAACACCGCGCTCGCCCCCGGGACCGCACACAGGCGGCCGGCGACATAGCCACCGGTGACGGACTCGGCGGCCGCCAGCGTGAGACCCTGCGCCGCCATCGCCTTGATGACGACCGCCTCCATGTTGTCGTCGTCGATGCCGAAGACGATGTGTCCGATGAGCGGTTCGAGGACACTTTGCTCCTCGTCGAGCAACGCATCGGCTGCCGCATCGTCCGCAGCCTTGGCGGTGATGCGAACCTTGAGGCCCTCGACGCCGCTGGCGAGGAACGCGAGCGTCGGATTCCCGATCTCGTCGAGCTCATCGATTCGGTCGGCGAGCAGTTCGGCGAGCGCTGATTCGCTCGTTCCCCACGTGCGGAGCACGCGGCTGCGGATGACCGACGTCTCGCCGGAGCGAGCCCGCAGGTCGGGAATGATGGTGCCGGTCACCATCTCCTTCATCTCATAGGGCACGCCGGGGACGGCGTACAGCACCCGCTCCTTGCCGTCGGCGCCAACCGTTGGGCAGATCAGGCCGGGGGCGGTGCCCGGCTGTTCTGGGATCGGGGACGCGCCGACGGGGACCATCGCCTGGCGGAGGTTGTTCTCCGGCATGGTGCGACCGCGGGATTCGAACATGGCCCGGATCGTGTCGGCCAAGTCTTGTCGCAGCTCGAGCTCGACGCCCATCATCTCGGCGATCATTTCGCGCGTGATGTCGTCTTGGGTCGGACCGAGGCCGCCGCAGCAGATCACCGCGTCGCTGCGCTCGAGTGCCTGGCGCAGCACGACGCGGATCCGATCGGGATTGTCACCGACCTTGGTCTGGTAGTGCGAGTTCAGTCCGGCGGCTGCCAACTCTTGGCCGATCCACGACGAGTTGGTGTCGACGATCTGGCCGAGAAGCAGCTCCGTTCCGATTGCGACGACTTCAACGTTCATGGAACCAGCCTCTCAGCGGCTGCCGCCGGTGCGGAGTGCACTGCGGCCATCGATCACGTACTGGGCACCCGTCACCACGGTGAAGACGACGGCGACATAGAGCAAGGCGTCGGCGATCCACTCCGCGCCGTCGAGCCACGGACACATGGCTGCGGCGAGGGCGAGACCCTGCACGAAGGTCTTGTACTTTGCGGAGGTACGGGCCGGAATGGAGAGTCCGTCGCGGGCGTAGTAGCTCCGGTAGGCCTGGATGCCGACCTCGCGGATGGCGATCACGATCATCGGGATCAGCCAGTGCGGCCGGTGGGTGACGAGTGCGAAGCCGGCGAGGAGCACGACAGCCTTGTCGGCCAGTGGGTCGACGAAGGCGCCGAACTTGGTCGGTGTCGCTTGGCG
>CALLIQ010000171.1 GCA_938008925.1 uncultured Acidimicrobiales bacterium | reverse complement strand
ACGAGCCGCTCGGTTCGCCGCTGCCTTCAAGGCCATCGGCGACAACATGGAGCTGGTCGTCCGAGGCAAACGCCAGGTGGTGGAACAGACGCTGCTTTGCCTGCTCGCCAACGGCCACCTTCTCGTCGAGGATGTGCCCGGCGTTGGCAAGACCACCCTCGCCAAGGCGTTGTCGGCGTCGGTCGGTGCCGATCTCGGCCGCATCCAGTTCACGCCCGACCTCCTCCCCGCTGACGTCACCGGCGTCAGCATCTGGAATCGCAGCAACTCGGCGTTCGAGTTCCGACCGGGTCCGATCTTCACCCAGCTGGTTCTCGCCGACGAGATCAACCGCGCCTCGCCGAAGACGCAGTCGGCGCTGCTCGAGGCGATGGCCGAAGCGCAGGTCACCGTCGACGGCACGACCCACCCCCTCCCGTCGCCCTTCATGGTCATGGCGACCCAGAATCCGATCGAGCAGGAGGGCACCTATCCCCTGCCCGAGTCGCAGCTCGACCGCTTCTTGATGCGCATCTCGGTCGGCTACCCCGACCGCGATGACGAGTACGCAATCCTCCAGACCCACGAGACCGACAACGTGGTCGGTGGCCTCCAGCCGGTGGCGACGATGAACGACATCGAAGCCATGGCTCGCCTCGTCAGCGCCGTGCACATCGAGAACGATCTGCGCGCGTATCTCATCGACCTCGCCGAAGCCACCCGGCGCCACCCGGCGATCTCGCTCGGCATGTCGCCCCGCGCGACGCTCAGCCTGCAGCGGGTGTCCCGAGCTCGAGCGGCGGCTGCAGGCCGCACCTTCGTCACCGACGACGACATCAAAGCCGTGGCCGTCAACGTCGTCTCGCACCGGTTGATTCTCAACCCCGAAGCGATGCTGCGAGGCACCGAAGCCCACGAGGTCATGGGCGACATACTCCGGGCGGTCCCGGTCCCCTACGATCGGGTTTGATGCGTCCAACCAGGGCAGGAATCGGCCTCACCATCGTCGGCATCGGCTGCCTCGTCGTCGGCCGCGTCTTCGGAACGACCGAGATGTACTTCCTGGCGGCGATGTGCCTCGTCACCATCGTCGCGGCGGTCGTCTACACGGCGAGTGCCCGCCTCGACCTCACGGTGTCGAGAGTGGCGAACCCCACCCGACTGCGGGTCGGCACGCCGGCTCGCATCGACCTCACGCTCCACAATCAGGCCAGCCGCAAGACGCCGGTGTTGCAGGTGCAGGACAACGTCCAGAACTCCACCGGCGCGTCGCTCCTGCTCGCATCGATCACCCCGAACGACGAGGCCCGCATCGCCTACCGGCTTCCCACGCGCCGGCGCGGACAGCTCACGGTCGGCCCGCTCGATCTCACCCTCGGCGATCCCCTCGGCCTGACCTCCTCGACCGTTCGAGCATCCGATCACGTCGGACTGCTCGTCCACCCGACGCTGGTCGATCTCGGCGTGTTGCACGCCACGGCAGGGCACGACCCAACGGCTGACCAGCAACAGATCCGAGCGCTCGCAAGCGGTGGTGACGAGTTCTTCGCCCTTCGGCCATACGTCGTGGGTGACGAACTCCGCCGGGTCAACTGGCGAGCCAGCGCCCGCACGGGCGAGCTCGTCGTACGCCAAGAGGAGCGCCCTCGCACCGGCCGAGTCACCGTGGTGCTCGACCGCCGCCGCGAGATCTATGACGAGGACGGCTTCGAACGGGCCGTCTCCGCTGCGCTCAGCGCGCTCCACGCCGGCTGGCGGGGCGACGATGCGCTTCGCTTCCTCACCTCTGCGAGCTCTGGCTTCACCGACATTCGCAGCCGCGGCGAACTCGACGCCGTGGACGAACAGCTCGCATCGATCGACACCACGCCAGACGCGTCACTGGTGCGCACGCTCGACGAGCTCGGACGGGTCGGGCGAGGCGGCACGTTGATCGTGGTGACCGGCCTCGCGAGCGCCGAGCTTCCCGGTGCACTCGACGTCGCACGCCGCTCATTCGGCCTCGTGCACACCATCGTGTGCCAGTCACCGCTCCCCGACACGATGCCGGGTGCGGTTCTGCACGACGGCGTGAATGACTTCCCGAGTGCCTGGCAAACCGCACAGCACCGGGCCGCCGGCATCCGCTCCGGCGGCGAGGCGGTGCCGAGCCGATGACCAGCACCGCCGAATCGACCGCTCCGCCGATCTGGCTCGAGATCGTCGCTGCGCTGTTGGTGCCGGCAGGCACCTACGGATTCGTCCGGATCTTCGCCGAGTCGAGCGCCATCTTGCCGATCATCGGGGCGGCGCTGCTGTCGAGCGCGACCGCGGTCGCGGCACGACGAGCCCGGATCCCGCTCCTCCCCGCGATCGTGGTCTCGCTCGTCGCCCTCGTCATCTTGCTCGCGGCGCGGTTCGCTCCGTCGACCCTTCGCTTCGGGGTCGTCCCGACGATGGACACCCTCGATGAGTTCGAGGCCCTCACCCGGCTGGGCATCGAACAGTTCCGAGAACTGCGCGCACCGGTCGAATCCACGGCTCCATTCGTCGCTGCCTCGATGGGTGCCGCGTGGTTGATGGCCTTCCTGACCGATTGGGGCGCCCTGCGGCTCCGGTTGGCGTTCGAGCCCGTGCTTCCCGCCGGACTGCTGTTCATCTTCGCTTCCGTGCTCGGGTCGGGAGAACGCAAGGTGCTCACCACCGTCGTGTTCGTCTCCGCCGTCATCGCGTGGGCGATCAGTCAGCGCACCGCAAACCTGATGGAGCGGGGCGTGTGGCTCACGATGGACCGCCGTCGGGGTCCGTCAGGACTGGCCAGGGCCGGACTCGGCATCGCCGTCGTCGCCATGATGGCCGGCATCGTCGTGGGCCCTCGTCTGCCGGGCGCCGAAGCCGAAGAGCTCTATGCCTGGCGGGATCGAACCGACCCGACGCGTGTCGTGGTCAGCCCGTACGCCAACATCGGCAGCCGACTCGTCACGCAGACCGCGGTCACGATGTTCACCGTCGAATCGAGCCGACCCGCCTATTGGCGTCTGGCCGGGCTCGACACGTACAACGCCGACGACGGCATCTGGCAGACGAAGGGCGAGTTCCAGCCGGAAGACGGCGGCCTGCCCGGCACCACGGCCCGGGCGGGCACCACGGTGACCATCGAGCAACAGTTCCAGATCGAAGCCTTGAGTGCGATCTGGCTTCCCGCTGCGTTCGCACCGTCCAATCTCACCGAGTCGACGGTGCCGGCAACATGGAACGCCGACTCCGCTGCCCTCACGGTCAACAACGACTTCAACGACTCCGATGGCGTCACGTATTCGATCGAGTCGGTCCTCCCTCTCTACACACCCGACGAACTGAACGCTGCGTCCGACTTCGTGCCCGTCGACATCGCCGAGCGCTACCTCGATCTACCCGCAGGCGTCACGCCCAGGATCGCCAGTGACGCGGCCTCGATCACCGCCGGTGCGACGACTCGCTACGAGCAGATGCTCGCGCTCCAGGACTTCTTCCGGGGCTTCGATTACAACGTGCGCCTCGGCGACCGGGGTGACGATCCCATCGAAACCTTCCTCGATGAACGGGTCGGCTTTTGCCAACAGTTCAGTGGCACCTTCGCCCTGATGGCGCGAGCGCTCGGAGCACCAGCTCGCGTGGCCGTCGGCTTCACCTGGGGTGACCAGATCGCCGAAGGCCTCTACGAGGTCACCGGCCGCCACACCCACGCGTGGCCCGAGGTCTGGTTCGACGGACTCGGTTGGGTCGCCTTCGAGCCGACACCCGGTCGCGGCGCACCCGACGCCGAGTACACCAACATCGAACCGACGCAGGACTCGCTGACCTCGGCCGACCTCGACGCCGCTCCGCCGATCAACCCGGCACCGTCACCATTCCAACCCGATCTCGACAGCCAGCTTCCCGAGTTCGACACGGGCCTGAACGCCGACACGTCGCCCCTCACCGACACCGGCGGCGGCATCTCCATTCCCTGGCAGGTCTACGTCGTCCTCGGAGTGATCGCGGCCTACATCGCGGCAATGCTCGGCACCCGCGAACTCAAGCGTCGCCGACGCCGAGCTCGAGCCGTCACGGTTCGCGAGCAGGTCGAAGCGTCGTGGGCTGACGCCACCGATGACCTCGCTCTCGGATTCGATCTCGTTCGATCGCCGGCCGAGACCCGCCGGGAGTTTGCCCAGCGAGCCATGCGCGATCGCCGAGTTCCCGACGACGAGCTCCTCGTCCTCTCGCGGGCGGTCACCGAGGCTCGCTACCGCAACGAGGACGAGGCCGCCGCAGCGGGACGAAGCGATGCCACCGCCGAGCGTGCCCGGACGGCGAGCGCTGCGGTGAGCGAGCGGGTGAAGGAACGCGTTGCGTGGCAGACCCGGATCGGCCGTCAGCTCGACCCCCGTCGTCTGCTCGCGGGCGGCGAGCGCATCGCCATCGACTCCTCCGCGATCAACCAGTCCTAGCCCGTCGAGCTCGCCCGCACGCGACACGACCCGCCGCAGCGGGTCGTTCAGGGCCTCGCACTTCGAGGCGTGGATTCGAGCCGGTTCGACCGACGATCAGTCGGCGTCTTCCTCCGTCTGCTCGTCACGACGACGCAGATTGGGGTTCGCCGTCTTGATGGCGTTCGACATCTTGTTCATG
>CALLIQ010000170.1 GCA_938008925.1 uncultured Acidimicrobiales bacterium | reverse complement strand
GGTCGAGCTGTCTCCCGAGGCGGCGGCGAACGGGACCAAGCCCGGGCGGATCGACGTCGTGTCGATGGGGTTCCTCGTCGATGGCGAAGAGTCGGCCCTCTTGTGGCGTGGCCTCATGCTCAACCGAGCCGTGCCGCACTTCCTCGAAGACGTCGCCTGGGCCCATGACCTCGACTACGTCCTCATCGACATGCCACCCGGAACCGGCGACGTCGCCATGGGCCTCGCCCGCATGTTGCCGAGAGCCGAGATGATCGTGGTCACCACACCGGCGACCGGCGCCCAGAAGGTGGCCGCCCGCGCCGTTTCGATGGCCCGCAAGTCGCACGTCCGGGTGGCCGGCGTGATCGAGAACATGTCGGTGTTCATCAACGAAGAGGGAACTCGCTACGAGCTCTTCGGATCGGGTGGAGGCGACGAACTCGCCAGGCTGTCCGGCGCACCGCTGATCGGATCGGTCCCGATCGAACCAACGGTCTCCTCAGGCGGCGACGCCGGAACACCCGCAGCCCTCGGCGATGGCCCGGCCGCTTCGGTGTTCGCCGACATCGCCACTCGCATCGTCGAGGAGATCTCGCCACCGGTCGAGATGGCGGGCTGCACCGCCCGAATGATGGATCTGGTCGAAGAAGCCCTGGACGCAGCCGGGCTCTAGCCCAACCGCGGTCAGCTCATCCGCCAGCTCGGACGGAACGATGTTCCGTCCTGCGGAACGCCTGACGGGCATGGGAATCGGGAAGAGATCACGTTCGCTCCTGCTCGCGCTGACGCTGCTGGGCGCCACGATCGGTTCGGTCGGCGTCGGCCTCAGAGCCGAACCGGCCGACGCCATGAGCGAGGTCGGCTACACCTTCGATGACGTCGCAGCCATCCCGAGCCTCACGGATGGTCACGCTCGCGTGTTCCGCCTCTACTGGGCCTTCTTCGACCGTCAACCCGACGCCGAAGGCGCCCTGTTCTGGGCCAACCGCTTCAGCCAGTGTTGGTCGCTCGAGCGCATTGCGAACTTCTTTGCCACCTCAGACGAGTTCGTCGCCACCTACGGCACCCTCACCGACGCCGAATTCGTCGACCTCATCTACCGAAACGTGCTCGACCGCACCGCGGAACCAGCAGGACGCACCTTTTGGGAAGGCGAGATCATCAGCGGCCGACGCACCCGAGTCCAGGTCATGCTCGACTTCGCGTATTCGACGGAGTTCGTCGCGAATCACCCGCTCGCATCCGATGGTCGTCCCGACATCCCCTGCGATGCTGCGGCCCCGGACATCTCAGCTCCTGGAGCCGACGGCTCGATCCTCGAGTCCGATCTCTTGAACACGACGCTTCCGACACCGCTGTGCGGCGGCTTCATTCGCACCGAGAACAACGTGTTGCGCGACGGCGTGACCGATGGCAGCACGCTGAGCGGCGAGATCGGCGCCTACGCACGGGTTCGCGCCGACGTCGGCGACGGGCCCTATCGCAGCGTCATCCAGGGCGACATGGACGAAAACGGAATCGACGACGCCGCATTCATCCTCGAATGCGTCAACTCCCTCGGCATCGTCGTCGACACGCGCCTCATCGTCTTGCTCGACACCGGGCCCGCCTACACCTTCGAGGTCCGAGACACGTCCGTCTTGATTCCGCCAGGGTCGAGCGTTGGACTGATCGACGGCGTCGCCTTCCGTGAGCCGGCGATCGAAGTGAACTGGAAAGCCTTCGGGCCAGACGACCCCTTCTGTTGTCCGTCGATGAACGTGTTCACGACGTTCCGTGTGGCCGACGGGAACTTCACCCGGATCGCCAACTTCGTGGACGGCCCGGACGACGTGGCTCGCGAGATCGCCGACTTCGTGCTGTCGAACGACTACTCCCCGATTCAGGAGCGGGTGACGTTCGACGACTTCAGCGCCCTTCACGAGTTCCAGTCGACTCGCGGCGGACTCAACTTCGACGACGTCTTGCCATGCCAACTCGGTGGCGGCGGCTACTCATGCCTCGTCGACGTGCCCGACTGGGGCCAGATCGGCTTCCTCCTCGTGTTCGACGACGGGATCTGGAAGCTCGACTCGGTCGCCTACGACATCTGACACCGACGCCGAGGCCGGCCACACCGAGATCAGCCGCCGTGAGGCGGTCTCACTCAGGTGGTCTCCATGTCGAAGACGAGGATCCCATCGGCGCCATCGATCGCTGCGGCCACCAACCGTGCGGCGATGGTCTGGTGATCGGGATGCTCGAGGTACGCATCTCGGTCGGCTGCGGTGTCGAAGTCGATGATGAAGCCGCGTGAGAAGCCCTTGTCCATCCCGACCTCGGGGCTGACGTTCGGCCCGACGTCGACCGCACGGATGCCGGGCAGCTGCGCTCGCAGTGCTCCGATCGCATCGAACATGTCGGCGATCTCGTGGTCGGTGACGCTCGGTCTGAAACGAATGAACACGGCGTGGCGGATCACGCACCCACGGTACTTCGACCGACCACCGACCGACCGGCCGCCCGACCCGCACCTCCGGTCGATCGAGGCCGAGCGCGGGTCGGCCCCGGTTCGCACCGGGGCCGAAAACGAAACAGAGAGGCCGGATCGCCCACCGGCCTCTCTGTCGATTCTGGTTCGATCCGGGGAGGGAGTCCGGACCGAACCGGGGAGTGCCGCCGCACTCCCGTTCTTGGAGCTGGTGATTCAGCGAATCGTCAGCTCAGCGATCGAGGCCCAGTCCGGGGAGGGAGTCCGGACTGGACCAACGAGCAGGCACCGCCGTCGCCCGATGAGGCGTCCGCTCGAACGGTGGGACAGGGCCGGATCGCCCACCCAACCCTGTCCCGAGTCCCGGGTGGCTGAGGACAGCACCCGGGAGACTTGGGAAGACTTACTGCGGTTCGTTCACACCGTTGATGCGGTCGTAAGCGGCCGGCCAGAAGCGGTCGCGGGCGGCCCAGATGCCACCGACGCCGAACTTGATGATGAGGATTGCGGAGAGTGAACCGACGATGGCGGTGAAGAGCGTGTCGACGATGTCCTCGGCGAACTCGATCTGATCGATGGCGGCGAAGATGCCGATCATCCAGATGGCGCCGACAGCGACACGAGAGACCATCGGGCCGACAGCCACCTCGGCGAGTGCCGGGCGGATCATGTCGCCAACAGCGTTGGCCACGAGGCCGGTCACGATGATGATGGCAAGGGCGACAACGAGCTTCGGGATGAAGGCGACGAGATCGTCGAGTGCATCCGAGATGTCGTTCGGGCCAAAGGCGCTGAGCGAGAGCTTGAGCACCAGCAGCATGATCAGCATGTAGATGAGCTGAGCGACGAACCGGCCGCTGTCAGCGAATCCTGCACGCTCGAGCGGTGCGCCGATCCCTGCCTTGTCGATGTAGCTGTCGAAACGGATGCGCTGCAGCAGCTTGACGATGAGGCGGCGGATCCACTTGGCGACGAAAATGCCGATGACCAGGATCACCAGGAAGGCGATCAGTTTCGGCACGAATGAAGCCAGGTCGGTGAACGCCTGCGTGATTGATGTATCGAAATCGATATCGATTGCGAGCATGTCTGTCTTTCCCCTTGCGTTGGTGGCGCTTTGCCGAATGTGATGACGTCCTCGACGACGATGAGTCGCGAAGTTTCTGAAGAAACTTCGCGATTCGGTCGAACGGGCCGGCCGGCGGACGCAAACGCGCTCTCCCTCTTGGTTGACTCGCGACGAGACGCGTCCTCGGTGGACAAACCAAAGAATCCGCGACTCACCTACGATCCGAGACGTCCCCATGAGCATCAGACGTTTCTTTCGATCGAGAAGGGTGTTCCCCGTCCTCTGGGCGGTGCGCCCGGACGCAGGGCTCCCTGTCGTGCCCGTCGGCGGATCGAGTGACGCGCCGGGAGCCGACGGCGACGACGCCGTCGAACGCAAACTCGAGGCGCGACGGGCCGCAAGGGCCGAGCGGGAGAAGCAGCAGGGCGGCGATCCGAACGAGCTCCACAACCTCGTCGTTGAACACGGCGACGCCGTCTACCGACTCGCCAAGTCCATCGTGCGCGATTCGGCGCTGGCCGAAGACGTCGCCCAGGACACGATGCTCAAGGCGTGGCTCGCCCTCCCGAACTTCCGGGGGGATTCATCGCTTCGCAGTTGGGTGATGCGCATCGCCCACAACACAGCGATCTCGACCCTGCGGGCCCGACGAGCGTCGGTCACCGACCCGAGCGAGATGCCGGAGGAGACCGTCAAGCCGCACAAGTCGATCGAACGGCGCGTCGAGTCGGAATCGGCGATGGACGACTTCGTCGCCGCCCTCGACCTCCTCGACGATCTCTCGCGAAGCATCGTCGTGCTTCGCGAGATCGAAGGCATGGCCTATGAAGAGATCGCCGACGTGCTCGACGTCCCTCTGCCCACCGTCAAGACCCGGTTGCTGCGTTCGCGGCGCCGCCTGAGCGCTGCATTGAGGGAGTGGGAATGATCGGACACCCCTCCAAACGGACGCTCCGAGCCTGGCTCTCGGGTGAGATCGAGGACAACGAGAGCCTCGACGAACACATCGGTACCTGCGCTCGCTGCGCGGCCCATCTCGAGAACATCGACGAGCCCCGCACCGACGGGGCGATCGCCGCCAGTCTCACGCAGGTGTTGGCCCCGCCAACCGATCTCACCGCAAGACTCGAAGAACGGGTTGCGGCGAAGCTCGATTCACGCCAGGTTGTCGGCTACATCGCCGACCTCTTCGGCGCTGGTATGGAGACGTCGAAGCTGTTGCTGACCGACGAGACGTGAGTGAATCGACATGACGACAACTGATTGGATCGTGGTTGCAGGAGCGGTGGCCGGGGGCGTACTCCTCGGTTTGATCCTCTCCCGGATCCTGCACACGATTCTCGGATCGCCGAAGCGGCCCGAGCCGATTCGCAGCGCGGCAGGTCCACTCGCCAGCCTCGGCTTCTGGGGCGGGGTCATCATCGGTTTGCTCGTGGCGCTGGGCGTCATCTCGCCAGAAGCGCTCGACCAACTGCCGAAGGACATCATCGCCTTCCTGCCACGGGCGCTCGCCGCTGCCATCTTGGTGATCGCCGCCAACGTGTTGGCGAGCTTCGCCACCGCCGCCCTCGGCCCAGCGCTCGCTCGAGCCTCCGCTGGCGTACAGCGTCAGACGGCGATGGTGGTTCGCTCGACGATCCTCGGACTCGCCGTTCTGCTCGCGATCCGTCAGCTCGGCATCGACACCACGGTCATCAACCTGGGCGTCGCCGCGATCTTCTTCTGCATCGCTGCCAGCCTCACGCTGCTGATTGGCCTCGGTGGGCGCGACGTCGCCTCACAGGTCGCATCGACCAGGGCCGTCAAGCGCCTGATCGCGAAGGGCGACGCCGTCACCTTGCACGATCTCACCGGCGAGGTCGTCGCCGTGCATCCGACCGCGGTGGAAGTGCGCGCCGAAGACGGCTCAGCCGTGTTGGTTCCCTCCGCTCGATTCTTGGACGAGACGGTGGCGATCACTCGGGCGGCACCGCCCGAGGAATCACCCGCTACTTGATGCCCAAGAACTCCTTGGCATCTTCGATGTACTGACCGTGCCCGGGGGCGACCGTCTTGAGGCGGAAGCTCTTCACCCGAGCGGGGAAGTCCTCCGGGATGCCGTCGTCGAGCTGATCGCCCGGCAGCAAGCAGCGTTCCTGCTCGAGCACGAACGTGTAGCGGCCCTCGTCGGGGTCGCCGAGCGCCATGGCGAGGATGCGGAACTCGGTTGCGTCGATCTTGTAGCCGTCGCCCAGCACGTCGTCAGCGCCGTCGAACCCGGGCGGGGCGAGTAGCTCCGCTCCGGTGAGCTCCTTGAGCTTCTTGGCGCCACCGGCGTACTCATCGCTCGTGTCGGTCATCACGATCCAGCGGATTCGATCACCGCCACAGCCGCAGACGACGTCGAGATGCTCGGCGGTGCCGGGCCCCGGGTCGATGATCACGATCTCGTCGATACCGACGAGATAGGTGTTGAGCCCAGGCTCGCCACTCTCATCCGCATTGGCGATGCGACGCACGAGTGGGCTGAGGGCCCGCGCCACGCCAGGCGTGATGGGTGGTGGTGGTGTTGGCTCTTCGATGGTCATCTGGGGTGGTCTCCTCCGCAGCGAGACGCTCAGCGCAGTTCCGGGCGAGCCGAATCTGCGGTGTTGGTTTGGGTGGAATCGGATGGACCGGCATCGCTCGCCGTGGTGTCGACGACATCGACATCGACCACGTCGGGATTCCGGCGACGGGCGCCGGCGGTCCACATGTTGAACATGTCGGCTCCCGCCATCGCCTGGGGCGGTGCGGCAGCCTCGACCCGCTTGGCCACCATGGGGGCCACGAGTCGACGAAGGGGTGGGGCCAACAGCACGACGCCGATGGCGGCGCTGATGAGCCCGGGAACGATGAGCAGTGCGGCGCCGACGGAACGAAGGGCGCCGTCGGCGACCGCCGCGACGATCTCGCTGGTGGAGCCAGCGCCGGGTGCGGCCGTGGTGCGGCGCCATCCGGCTCGCAAGACGTTGAAGCCGATGATGCTGAGCGCGATGGAAGCGAGGAAGACGGGGCCGAAGCCGAATGAGCGAATCGCAAGGGCTGAGACGTAGAACTCAGCCACCACGAACGCAACGATGAGGAGCGCCTTCCGAGACAACATGGGCCTTCCAGGCTATCGGGCGTCCCACCTCGCCAGACCAGTATCCGCTTCGTATGCTCCAGCGGTGGATCCTTCTCCAAGCGGCGTCGAGCGTCCCCCCTCCGTCGATGCACTCGCCCGGTCGTTGTCGGACTCGGGGCTTCCTCACCCGCTTCTCGTGAGCGTCGCCAGAGAAGCCATCGCCGCCGACGACGTCGAGGGGGCTCCGACAAGGGCTCGAGCGCGGGCCCGGCGCATGCTCATGCCGGTCATCAATGCGACCGGCGTGCTGTTGCACACGAACCTCGGCCGAGCGCCACTCGCCCACCACCAAGACGACGGCTATCTCAACCTCGAGCTCGACCTCGCCACCGGCAAACGAGGCAGCCGTCAGGCCGCGGTCGGTGAGCAGGTGGCCGCCGCTGTCGGAGCCGAGGCGGCCCTGATCGTCAACAACTGTGCGGCGGCTGTGATGCTGGCCCTCGCCGCGTTGGCGGGCGATGTGGGCGTCGCCGTCAGCCGCAGCGAACTCGTCGAGATCGGCGGCGGGTTCCGAGTACCGGACGTGATGGCGCAGTCGGGGGCTCGGCTCGTCGAGGTCGGCACCACGAACCGAACCCGTCTCGCCGACTTCCAACGGGCGATCGACAACGACGATGTCGGCCTCGCCCTGCACGTTCACCAGTCGAACTACAAGATCGTCGGGTTCACCGAATCGGTCTCGATCGCGGAAATGGCCACGCTGGGTGTTCCCGTTCTCGCCGACATCGGATCCGGCCTGCTCGACGCAGCGTGCCCATGGCTCGACGGACCACCGCCCGCCTGGCTCGCGGACGAACCCGCCGTTCGCCAGACCCTCGACGCTGGGGCCGATCTCGTGATGTTCTCGGGCGACAAGCTGATGGGTGGCCCTCAGGCCGGCATCATCGTCGGCGATGCCGAGCTCGTCGCTCGCTGTGCGAAGCACCCGCTGGCACGGGCGCTCCGACCCGGCGGACTCGTGCTCAACTCGCTCCAGACCACGATCGGCCACTACCTGCGCCGCGACGGCGACTCGATCCCGTTCTGGCGGGCCGCCACCACGTCGCTCCCCTACTTGAAGCGACGAGCCGAAGCGATGGCCGAGGCCATCCCAGGGGCGAAGGCCATCGACACCGAAGCCGTTCCGGGCGGCGGCACCTTGCCGACCGTGTCGTTCCCCAGCGCCGGCATCCGTGTGCAGGGCGATCATCTCGACACGCTGCGAAACAACGACCAGCCCATCGTCGGCCGCGTCGAAGACGGGTCGACCGTGCTCGACCTTCGCACCGTCGATCCCGACGACGACGCAACGATCATCGCCACCCTCACGCAATGACCGTCATCGCCATCACACTGGCGGCTCAGCCGTGACCGTCATCGCCACTGCCGGCCACGTCGATCACGGCAAGTCCACCCTCGTCCGCACCCTCACCGGCACCGATCCCGACCGCTGGGACGAGGAGAAAGAGCGAGGTCTCACCATCGACCTCGGATTCGCCAACCTCGTCCTGCCATCGGGCGTCGACGTGTCGTTCGTCGACGTACCCGGCCACATCCGATTCCTGCGCAACATGCTCGCCGGCGTCGGCGCGGTCGAGGCGTGCATCTTCGTCGTCGCCGCGACCGAAGGGTGGAAGGAACAGTCCGAAGAGCATCTCCGCATCCTCGACCTGCTCGGCATCCGGCACGGCGTCGTCGCTCTGACCAAGCTCGACCAGGTCGACGACGACCTCCTCGAACTCGCCATGCTCGACGTCGAGGAGCACACCGAGAACACGTTCCTCGAGGGAGCGCCGATCATCCCGGTCGCTGCACCCACCCGCGAAGGAATCGACGACCTCATCGCCGCCATCGGTGACCTGGTCGAGAGGATGGGCAAGCCAGCGGACCACGGTCGGCCGCGGCTGTGGATCGACCGAGCGTTTTCCCCGTCGGGAGCGGGCACGGTCGTCACGGGCACCCTCACCGGCGGCTCGATCGCCGTCGGCGACGAGATCATCGCCCAACCCTCGGGCACGTCGGTGCGAGTGCGTGGGCTCCAGAGCCATCACCGAAGCGTCGATCAGGTCGGTCCCGGCAACCGGGTGGCGGTCAACCTCACCGGCATCAGCCACAGCGAACTGCGGCGAGGCGACGTGCTCGTCCACGCCGAGCAGTGGCACGCGACGGCCATGATCGACGCCGCACTCACCGTCTTGCCGTCGCTCAGCCACGACGTGTCGCGGCGCGGCGCGTTCGCGGCCTATGTGGGCTCGGGCGAGTTCAACGCCAAGGTTCGAGTTCTCGGTCCCGAGACGCTCTCGCCCGGGACCGATGGTGCGGTTCGCCTCTACCTCGACCGACGAGTCCCCGTGCTACCCGGCGATCGGTTCATCCTTCGTGAGCACGGCCGCGACGAAACCGTCGGCGGTGGAGAGTTGCTCGACATCGATCCGACGCTGCCGGCGTCCAAGGCCGCCCCCGACCGGTCGGTCGAACGACTCGTTGCGGAGCGAGGGTGGGTCGACGCAGCCCATCTCGGGCGACTCACCGGTGAGCTCCACGAGCCAACGATGGGGCGGTGGGTCGTCGACCCGAA
>CALLIQ010000169.1 GCA_938008925.1 uncultured Acidimicrobiales bacterium | reverse complement strand
GGGGCTGACGTCGAGTCCATCGGTCAACGAGTCGAGCGGCGTGAAGACGCCGGTCGACGGGCTCACGACGAGGCGTTCGACGGCGGAGAGAAACTCGCCTTCAACCGCACCGCCAGTTGTGGTGGCGCCGCCGGACAACTGCTCGAGCAGCTGGTCGACGTCGCCGGGCGTATTGACCGCGATCGTGGTCGACCCCTTGATCGTGCGCTTGGCCATGCCGGTCAGAACGGTGCCGGGGCCGAGTTCGAGGAAGCAGGTCGCGCCGGCCTCGTTGAGGTTGTGGAGCGTCTGACGCCAGCGAACCGGGCTCGTGAGCTGGGCGCCCATCAGCTGGGTCCAGTCGTCGCCGGCGGGGTGGGGGAGTGCGTCGACGTTGGCGAACACCGGACGGTTGGGGTCTCGGATCTCGGTGTCGGCGAGGGCTTTGCGGAGCCGTTCGCGGGCCTGGCCCATGAACGGCGTGTGGAATGCACCGCCGACCTTGATCGGCAGGACGCGCTTTGCTCCGAGCTCTTTGGCTTCGGCGCTGGCGAGCTCGATGGCGGCGGGTGAGCCGGCGATCACGACCTGGCCGGGTGCGTTGTAGTTGGCGACCCAGACGTCGTCGTCGACGCGGCTGCATGCGACGTCGACCTGATCGTCATCGAGGCCGAGCACAGCGGCCATCGTGCCGTCCTTCGCATCGGCTGCCGCCTGCATGGCGTTGCCCCGCTCCGTGACGAGCGAGACGCCGTCTTCGAAGCTGATGGCGCCAGCAGCGGTGAGCGCGCTGTATTCACCCAGGCTGTGCCCGGCATGGAAGGCCGGCTCGACGCCGGTGCGTTCCACTGCGTCGAGCACGATCATGCTGTGCACGAACGTGGCGAGCTGGGAGTTGCGGGTCTGCTTGAGCTCGTCGGCGTCGGCATCGAGAAGCAGCGCGGCCACATCTCGACCGGACGCGTCACTCGCTTCGGTCACCAGCTCCCAAGAGGGATGGTCGCGCCACGGCTCGCCCATTCCGGGAGCCTGCGACCCCTGTCCCGGAAACGTGAAGGCAATCATCACAGAACTCATCGAACCATCAGACCACGCGCAGCCCAGCAAGGTTTCACTTCGCTGCAGATTTCTGTTCGAATCTCGAACCTCGCGATCACACGGTCGGCTTCGTTGCGGCTGCCGCTCGATCGTTGCGGGCGAAGGCCCACTCCCGCAGCCCGGCGACGGCAGCGGCGGAGAACATCATGATCAGAACAGGGCGAAGGACACGCACCGTCACAGGCTACGCTCTCCAACCCGGCGAGTTCTTCGCCGAACCCCTCCAACCGGCCCGGATGGCGGAATTGGCAGACGCGACGGACTCAAAATCCGTTGTCCGAAAGGGCGTGTGGGTTCAAGTCCCACTCCGGGCACCGCAACCACACGAGTAGCGCGCAGCGAGCACGAACGACGAAGGAGACGGCTCAACACAATGTCGAGAGCCTCGATCGAACGTCGTCTGGCCGACTTGTCCCGAGAGCTCGGGGCGGCTCGGGAAGAACTCCGAGTGCTCGACGAACAGATCGTGCACTTCGCCGACTCTGCCGACGATGCGAGGCTGCGAGCGCTCGTGTCGGAGACGCCGCTCGCTGGACGTGAGCACGACGAGGCGGCCAAGACCGTGTCGGCCCTGCAGCGAGATCGGGCCAAGTGGACCGAACGACTGGAAGCGCTCGAGGCTCGCCAGGACGAGCTGCTCGACAAGATGATGGAGACCGACTCATGAGTGCCCCGGTTCGACTCGTGATCGCTGAAGACGAAGCCCTCATCCGGCTCGATCTGAAAGAGACGCTGATCGACGAGGGCTACGACGTCGTCGGCGAAGCCGGCGACGGTGCCGAGGCCATTCGTCTCGTGCGTGAGCTCGCCCCTGACCTCGCGATCCTGGACATCAAGATGCCGGGCACCGACGGCCTCGTTGCCGCTCGCGAGATCATCGGCGAGCAGCTCGCTGCGGTCGTGATCCTCACCGCCTTCTCCCAGAGAGATCTGATCGAACAAGCACGCGATGTCGGTGCCCTCGCCTACGTCGTGAAGCCGTTCCATCGCAACGAGCTCGTGCCTGCCATCGAGCTCGCGCTCGCCCGGTTCAAAGAGGTGGTCGCCCTGTCGGCCCAGGCCGACGAACTCGCCGAGAAGCTGGAGAACCGCAAGATCATCGATCGAGCGAAGGGCAAACTCATGGACGAGCACGCGATGACGGAGAACGACGCATTCCGTTTCGTCCAGCAGCAGGCGATGAGTGCACGCTGTGGCATGGCCGACATCGCGGCGAAGATCCTCGACGGAGAACTGGGACCGACATGAGCACGTTGATGCTGATCGACGGCAACTCGCTGACCTACCGGGCCTTTCACGCGCTGCCGCCCGATCTCGCGACGTCGTCCGGGCAGGTCACCAACGCGGTGTATGGCTTCACGTCGATGCTCATCAACCTCGTGCGTGATCACACGCCCGATGGCATGGCCGTCGCCTTCGATCGGCCCGAGCCGACCTTCCGGCACGAGCAGGTCGACACGTACAAGGCCAACCGCGAAAAGGCTCCGGATGTGCTCCGCGAACAGATGGGCCTGGTTCGCGAGGTGCTCGAGACGCTCAAGCTGCCGACGGTCGAGCTGGCTCGCTATGAGGCAGACGACATCATTGCGACGCTCGCCACTCAGGGTGCGGCGGCCGGCCACGACATCTTGATCGTGACGGGCGACCGCGACAGCTACCAGCTGGTCAAAGACCCGCACATCAAGGTCGTCTACAACAAGCGCGGCGTGAGCGACTACGCGCTCTACGACGAAGACGGCATCGAAGAACGAACCGGCGTCCGGCCGGAGCTCTACGTGGCCTACGCCTCGCTCCGAGGCGATCCATCCGACAACCTCCCGGGCGTCCCCGGTGTCGGGGAGAAGACCGCCGCGAAGCTGATCAACAAATACGGCGGGATCGACGGCATCTTCGAACACGTCGACGAACAGACCCCGAAGCTCAAGCAAAACCTGATCGAGAACGAAGACCAGGCTCGCCTCAACCTGATCGTGATGGAGCTCGACCGCGAGGTGCCTCTCGACGTCGAGCTCGACTCGCTGTTCGAACTCGAGCCCATCGACCTCGACGAACTGGCCCGGGTCGTCGATTTCCTCGAGTTTCACTCGCTGAACGACCGTCTGCTCGAAGCGTTCTCGAAGCTCAACGGCCCAGAGGCGGGAGCGGCGGCAGGGCAGACCGACCTGCAGGTGTCCGTTTCACGCCCGACGGGCGCAGAGCGAGACGAGATCGTGGCCCGCCTCTCGAAGGCGACGACCCCGATCGCGGTGGCGGCCGACGACGACGCACGTCCCGCTGGTCTCGCAGTGGCCGACCCCGCCGATCCGGCGACCGCCTTCTGGTTTCCGCTCGACGAGGTGTCGGAATCGCTGGCTGGGATCTTCGCCACCGACGGGCCAGGAATCGCCGCGCACGACGCGAAACCCCTGCTCAGGGTCCTCATGGCCTCCGATCTCGGAGCCATCGACCTCGCCGGCTCGCTCGCCATCGACACCGCACTCGCCGCCTATCTGCTCGACCCCGCCGGGTCGGCCTATCCACTCGACGACGTCCTCAGAGACCGTCTCAAGATGGTCTTCCCCGATGACGACAGCGCGCCAGAGGGCCAGCTCGACTTCGGTGAGAACACGGTGGATCCGTCCCAGCGTGCCGCACTGCGGGCCGCGGCGGTCGCGCACCTCGTGCCGGTGCTCACCGAAGCGTTGGAGAGCGACGGTCTCACCGAACTCAATCAGACGATCGAGGTCCCCCTCGTCGGTGTGTTGGCGCGGATGGAACACGTCGGTATCGGCGTCGACCGCAACGAGCTCGAAGTGCTCAACCGCGACATGACGGCCGAAGCCGATCATCTCGCCAAGCAGATCCAAGAAGACGCCGGCGAAGAGTTCAACGTGAACTCGACCAAGGTCCTGCGCGAGATCCTCTTCGAGAAGCTCGAGCTCACGCCGGGCAAGAAGACCAAGACCGGCTACTCGACCGACCAAGCCACGCTCGAGAAGCTCGTCGGCGAGCATCCGATCATCGAGCACCTCCTTCGCTACCGCGAGGTCGAGAAGCTTCGATCCACCTACGGCACGTCGCTGCTCGCCGAGGTCGGGCCCGATGATCGCATCCATGCGACGTTCAACCAGACGGTTGCCCGCACCGGCCGCCTCTCCAGCGAGAACCCGAACCTGCACAACATCCCCGTCCGAACCGAACTCGGCCGTTCGTTCCGCAAGGCGTTCGTCGCCGAGGGTGATGCGACGCTGCTCGTCGCCGATTACAACCAGATCGAGCTTCGCTGCATCGCCCACCTCTCAGAGGACCCGGGGCTGGTCGAGGCGTTCACGTCCGGTACTGACGTGCATCGAGCGGTCGCCTCCCGTGTGTTCGCCGTCGAACCCGATGAGGTCGACTTCGAGCAACGGTCGAAGGCCAAGATGGTCTCCTATGGGCTCGCATACGGCATGGAGGCCTACGGGCTGGGCCAGCGCCTCGGGATCAAGACCAGTGAGGCGGCCGGCATCCTCGACGCCTACTTCGAGGGCTTCCCATCGGTTCGCGACTACATGGACACGACCGTCACCGAGGCGAGGAACAAGGGATACACGGAGACCCTGTTCGGTCGCCGCCGCGTGATTCCCGAGCTGCTGTCGAGCAATCGCGGCGTCCGTCAGGCGGGGGAGCGTCAGGCGATGAACGCCGGCATCCAGGGCCTCGCGGCAGACATCTTCAAGGTGGCGCTCGTTCGCCTCGAACGTCGTCTGCTGGCCGATGGACTGGCCAGCCGAGTGGTGCTCCAGGTGCACGACGAGGTGATCCTCGAGGTCCCGCCGTCCGAACACGACGCGGCGAAGACCGCCGTCACCGAGGAGATGCAGGGCGCGTTCGACCTGAACGTGCCGCTCGAGGTCAACATGAGCACCGGTGCGACCTGGGCCGACGCCAAGGACTGATCTGTCGCTCGTGGTGGACCCAGCTGGTCATTGGTTCGAGGCGCTCGCCGAACACATGGGGCCGGCCTACCTCCGGTACAGCTTCACGAAGGGGACCGAGCAGGAGGTCGAAGCGCTCGTCGACATCCTCGACCTCGAACCGGGCATGCGCGTGCTCGATGTCGGATGCGGTCCGGGGCGCCACTCGTTGGCGCTCGCAGCCCGAGGCATGGTCGTGACCGGTGTCGACATCTCGGCCCGGTTTGTCGATGTGGCGAACGCTGCGGCCGCCGAGGCCGGTGCCAGCGCGAGCTTTGCCGTTGCCGATGCTCGAACGCTCGTCGCCAACACAGACCTCGCCGGATCGTTCGATGCGGTGATCTCGCTCTGCCAAGGGGCGTTCGGCCTGGCCGGGGGCGTCGACGCCATCGACCAACTGCCCGGGCGTGAACTCGACGAGGCGATCCTGGCCGGGATCGGTGCTGCTCTCGCTCCGGGTGGCCGTTGCGCCGTCTCGGCATTT
>CALLIQ010000168.1 GCA_938008925.1 uncultured Acidimicrobiales bacterium | reverse complement strand
CGCACGCCGATGGCCTGGCTGAGCAGCACCGTGAGGCCCCATCCAGGCATCACGCCGACCCGTGAGTGGGTGTCGGCGAAGGCAGCCCGGTCCGAGGCGATCAAGAAGTCGCAGTTCAGCGCCAGCTCGAAACCACCGGTGATCGCGACGCCGTTGATGGCCCCGATCAGCGGCTTGGTGGTCGGCGCAAATGGTCGGGAGACCTGTCCGGCGGGGTTGTTGTCGAGGTTGTTGCCTCCGCCGCCGAGCTCCTTGAGATCGAGGCCGGCACAGAACGCAGGGTCGGCCCCGGTGAGCACGATCACGTCGATCGAGTCGTCGGCTTCGAGCTCGGCGATGGCGTTGGGAATGGCGGCTCGCAGCTCGGCGTTGAGCGCATTGCGAGCCTCGGGCCTGTTCAGCGTGACGATGCCGAGCGAGCCTTCTCTTGAGATCGTGGTGGTCATTCGAATTCGTTCCGTGCCGGATGGTGGTTGAACGGGAGATCGCCGAGGCGGACGAGCGCCGAGGTGATCCAGCCGCCGATCGCACTGAAGTGCTGATCGAGGATGTTGCCGTCTTCGAGCGATGTCTCGGACAGCTCGTAGGAACCGTGATAGCTGATCTCGACCGCATGACTCGAAACGGCGAGGTCGAGGCCGTAGACGGTCTCGATCGTCGGGCCGGACCCCTCGAGCAGGTCGTCGCCGACGGTCGGGGCGGTTTGGGGGAGCGCGGCGACGACGACGGCAGGGTCGGGAGGCGCGGTGAGGCGTTGCAACCGAAACACCACCTCGATCTCGATCTTCGGGCCCTCGGTGAACTGCTCGTCGAGGTACCACGTCCGGTATGCGGTCTGGGCCCACGTCGGCCATTCGAGGGTCAGGTCGACCTGCACACGCGGTGGCGATCCCTCACCGGGCAAGCCGTAGCTCGTCTCCCAGGTGATGTCGCCGAGCAAGATGTCGGCGTGAAAGCGCTCTTCGAGTGCCTGACGTTCGAGGAGCGCCGATTCGAGGGCATCTCGAAGGGCGCCGATGGCGTCGGTGAACACGTGGTCGAGCACGACGGAGCAGGGTAGGGCAGCGGGCTGTGATCAGGGGGCGGGCTCGCCGGATCAGCAGGGATCAGGAGACCGACCGGCCTACCCGTGGGGGGTCATCAGGGCGATCGTCGGGGTGATACCGAGCTCGGCGGTGCGAACGGTGGCGATTCGGCGTCCCTGCTGAACGGCGTCTTTCACCCGCCCGAGGTGCTCGCCGAGCGCCTCGGCCGCACCATCGATGTCGCTCGTCGACACGGCGAGTCCCCACAATTCGGCGGGTTCGTCGCTCGGTTCGTCCGGAGCGGTCGGGCCGACGAGCTCGATGATGGTCGGCCCGGTCCACAAGAAGACCTGTTCGCGACCCTTGCCGATGTCGCGACGACGTCGAACTTCGAACCCGAGCGCTTCGAGGGCGGCGACGCTGCGCCGAAGGTCGGGGCTGAGCATCACGACGTGGTCGAGATGGATGCTGCCGTTGGCATGGCCGGAAGCCGCCCCCTCGGCTCCTGTCTGCTCGGCTTCCAGGCTCAGGGCTTCCGGCGATGTCGTTGCGATGCCGTCGATGTCCGCCACCTCAGGAGCGAGGTCGGCGAAGGCCCACGACGTGGTCGCCACCGGCCGACCGAGGCGGACCGTCACCGCGCCGATGCGGAGCGAATCGTCGACGACGGTGAATCCCGCAGCGGTCCAGGCGTCGGGGGAGTCGGGAACGTCGACGGCGAGAAGGGCTGGAGCGGTCATGGGATCTGAACCTAGTCAGACCGGCGGTGCGAGATCGAAGCGTGAGCGGCCGTCATCGGGTGGGTGCCGTCATCGGGTGGGTGCTGTCATCGCGTGAGCGCCGTCATGGAGTGAGCATCGCCCCGGCGATCTCCTTGACGAGCTTGGCGGCCACCATCGCCGTCATGTCCACCAGATCTCGTGTCGGGTTCAGCTCGACCACGTCGGCACCGACGATCGGACCTGGGAGGGAGTCGATCACGTCGAGCACCTCGCGGACGGTCATCCCGCCGGGCTCGTGGTGCGACACGCCAGGCGCGGCCGACGGGTCGAGTCCGTCGAGATCGACCGAGAGGTAGATGGGGCCGCTCAGCGCCGCCGGATCGAATCGGTCGAGTTGGCGAGGCGAGAGCATCGTCACGCCCCATCGTTCGGCCTGTTCGCGCTGGTGGGGCGTTGCGGTTCGGATGCCGAGCTGGATCAGTGTCGTCATGCACTCGGCCTCGAGGGCGCGAGCGAAGGGCGACGCGTGGCTGAGCGGGTTGCCGTCCAGATCGTCGTACATGTCGGGATGAGCATCGATGTGTACGACCGTGAGGTCGCGATGGTGCTGCTTGAACGCCCGAAGGATCGGGAAGGTGATCGAGTGATCGCCGCCGATGGTGATGGTCTGGCGCCCGGCTGTCAGCTCCGCGTCGATCGCGGCGGTGATGGCGTCGGCGTCGGCCGCTGAGCCCCGCTCGTTGGTGACGGCGACGTCGCCGAGGTCGTCGAGTTCGGTCCGAACGGTGACCGAGGCTTCCGATGCGTCGTTGTGGGAGTCGGAGTACAGCGCCTCTCGGATGGCAGCGGGTCCATCGGCCGGCCCGAACAGGTGCGAGGAGTTTGCATCGAGGGGAACGCCCAGCAGCGAGATCATCGACGCACGCTAGCCACCTGCTCCGCTCGCTCGACGGGCGCAATCAGCGCCGGTGAGACAGACTCGGCCATGGCCAACAGCGACGACTGCCTCACGGTGACGATCGACGACGGCGTGGCCGTCGCGATGATCGACAATCCACCGATCAATCTCTTCTCCCGCGAGCTCTTCATCGCCATGAGCCAATTCGCCGAGGAGGCAGAAAGTGACGACGACATTCGGGTGGTCGTGCTCCGCAGTGCGAACCCCGATTTCTTCATCGCTCATTTCGACGTGGAGGCGATCCTGCGGATGCCGGCAGACGAGCCGCCCGAGTGGTCGGACGAGCTGAAGGCGTTCCACGTGATGGTCGAGCGTTTCCGGACCATGCCGAAGGCAACGATCTGTGAAGTCGCTGGCCGCGTTGGAGGCGGCGGTGGCGAGCTCGCAGCGTCGTGCGACATGCGGTTCGGGGAGATCGGCAAGACCACGCTGTGCCAAATGGAGGTGCCGCTCGGGATTTTGCCGGGTGGGTCGGGGACCCAGCGTCTTCCCCGGATGCTCGGCCGCGGGCCGGCCATGGAGATCGTGCTCGGTGGCGATGACATCGATGCGGCCACGCTCGAACGCTGGGGCTGGTTGAACCGTGCCCTTCCGGCCGATGAGCTCACGCCGTTCGTCGACGCCCTCGCCCGCCGCATCGCCGACTTTCC
>CALLIQ010000167.1 GCA_938008925.1 uncultured Acidimicrobiales bacterium | reverse complement strand
GCTCCGGCGAGATCGCATCGGGCTTCGTCGCCGCCAGCTGGTGAAGCTGGCCTGTTGTCGGGATGCCCAGATTTGAACTGGGGACCCCCTGCTCCCAAAGCAGGTGCGCTACCAAGCTGCGCCACATCCCGATCCCGCACTCGAGGTGCGAAGGCTCGTCAGGCTAGCGGACCGATCGGGCCGATCATTCGGGTTTCGGAAGGCTTGTCGGGTCAGGGTTCGACGGTGATGTCGACCGTGTCGGTCGCTTCGGCGGCGTCGCCGTCGGTCACCGTCAAGCGGACCGTCCAGACACCGGCCTCCTCGGTGAGCATTGCGGCTTCGAGCGTGAACGAGCAGTCATTCATCGACTCGCGAATGACCTTGCCGGCGTCGTCGGCCATGTCGGCTGGGGCGGACTCGATGGTCCACGCGTAGTTGCTGATCGACCCGGTCGAGTCGCATCCGTCGAACGTCGGTGATTCGCCGACCGTGATCGTCTGGTCGGCCCCGGCGTCTGCAGCCAACGAGTCGTCCGAGCCGCATGCGGCAAGGGCCAGCACGCCAGCCGACATCAACCCGACCAAGGCGGCCGGTCGGAACATCGAAGTGGGACGGAGCATGGAGCGGGTCTTCTCAGATTCCTTCATCCCTGGTTCCTTCGTCGTGCGTAGCGGATCGTCACGCCGAGAATATGCCGAGCGGCGAGCACCGTGCCGCGCAACGTCCCACTCACCTTCGAGGTCCCGGAGCGACGCTGGTCCCAACTGACCGGCACCTCGACGATCCTGGCGCCCCGGTTCGCCGTCTTGACCGTCATCTCCGTTGGCCATCCGAAGGTCATCTCCGCCATGTCGAGCGACGAGATCAACTCGGACCGGATCGCTCGGTACGGGCCGAGATCGGTCACGGCGATCCCGTAGAGCCGACGCATCAAACGCGCCGAGAGCCAGTTGCCGAACCGCTGATGCGGCGGCATCGCACCCCGTGCGATCGTGCCCCTCGTTCGCGAGCCGAGCACGAGATCGGCGCCACCGTCGATGATGGGGCCGACGACATCGCCGAGCTCATCGGGGCGACAGCTGTGATCAGCGTCGAGGTAGACGACGATGTCGACCCCTGCCTGCACCGCAGCCTCGGTGCCGGCGAGGCACGCGTACCCGTAGCCCCGGCGGGGCTCGACCACCACGACCGCGCCCGCTGCCTCGGCTTGGCGTCCGGTGTCGTCGTCTGAGCCGTTGTCGGCGACCACGACGGTTGCGATCGCACCGGGTGGATCCTCGGCAAGGGTCGCCAGCACGAGATCGGCGATGTTCTCGGCTTCGTTCAACGCTGGGATGACGACGCCGATCCGACCGTTCGTCATCGTCCCAGGAACGCAATCGTGTGCTCGCCGCACGGCACGCCCCGTTCGATGTCGGCGATCAGCCGGTCGAGATCGTCGCCGTCGTCGACGTCGTACCACGGGTCGAGCAACTCGACGGTCAGACCGTCGCGCTCGGCGATGGCCAGCGTGTCGTCGAGCACCGTCGGCGTCGACATCTCGACCTCCTCGACGACCGCAGGGTGGGGATGCGTCCAGCCGATGAGGTAGTAGCCACCATCGTCGGTCGGGCCGAGCACGATGTCGGTTTCCGGGGCGCCGAGCGCCCTGAACGCATCGTCGATGAGCCGCACGGGCAGGGTCGGGCCGTCGGCGTTGATGGCGACCACCTGATCGAACCCATCGTCGAGCGCTCGGGACATGACGTGCGCGAGGCGATCGCCGAGTTGTGCGCCGCGTTGGACGATCTGCGGACAGCCGGGGAGCAGCTCGTCGAACGCCGGGCCGGCATCGGTCGGCGAGATGGCCACGACCGCTCGAGCGCCGGCAGCACGCTGGGCCAGCGCGACGGCATCGCGAATGAAACAGGCCGACAGCTCGGCGGCTTCGTCGTGGGACAACCTCGGCGTCAATCGCGTCTTTGACAGACCGGCGATCGGCGCCTTGGCCATGATGAGGACCGCTCGCCTCACGTGGGAGCGAGGACCCGTCGCTCGGCCTCGACGACCCGAGCCCGGCGAACCCTCGAGCGGTGAACCGAGATCGTCTGACCGACCGTGATGGAGGCAATGCTGATCAGCCCGATCGAGAAGACCGTGGCGTAGATGGCGACTCCCCAGTTGCCGCGATCGATGGCCAGCCACGCACCGAAGCCGCAGTACGCACCCAGGAGATACTCGGCGTAGACGATGCGATCGAACCGGAGCTGGTAGCGCTTCTGTGTCCACGACCGGCCGACCGGTTCAGCCTCGCCGAGCCCGAACTTGGCGGTTCGCTCGAACTCCGGATTGGGTTTGGTGAAGATCTGCACGGCGGCCCGCACCGTGTTGAGCATGAACCCGGCCCCGAGGACCGTGACCGCGAGGATCCTCGGGATCCGACGCCACCATCCCGGGCCCAAGCGGTGCTGACCCGTCGCGAAGAAGATGCCCGGTGACAGCGAGGAGATCGCGAATACGTACCCGAGGCCGTAGAGGGTCGAGAACCCCATGAACCGGTCGCCGCCAACGACGACGAGCGGATAGATGAGAGCCAGCGTGAAGAGCATGAGGTGGATCGAATACGCGGTGAGGTGGGCGGTTGCTTGGAAGCGAGTCGCCAACGGGGCGTCGGACCGGAGCACCTGCGGCAAGAGCTTCGCCGCGGTTTCGAACGACCCTCTCGCCCATCGGTGTTGTTGGCGACGGAAGCTCGACATCTGTGCTGGCAGCTCCCCCGGCACCTCGACGTCCTCGCGATAGTGACCTCGCCAGCCGGCGAGGTGGGCGCGATAGGACAGGTCGAGATCTTCGGTGAGGGTGTCGGCCGTCCAGCCGCCCGCATCTTCGATGGTCGCCGCCCGCCAGACGCCTGCGGTCCCGTTGAAGTTGAACCAGTAGTTCCGCAGACCGCGGGCCGCCTGCTCGACCATGAAGTGGCCGTCGATGGCGAGGCTCTGCAGCCGGGTCATCCATGAATAGTCCTTGTTGATGTGCCCCCACCGGCACTGCACGAACCCGATGGTCGGGTTGTCGAAGTGCCCGAGCGTCTCGACGAGGAAGTTCGGCGGTGGAACGAAGTCGGCGTCGAAGATCGCGATGAACTCGCCCTTCGCCGTCTTCATGCCCTCGCGCAGCGCACCGGCCTTGTAGCCGGCGCGGTCGTCACGACGCACGTGGTGGATGTCCACGCCGGTGCCAGCGACCTCGGCGACCGCTCGCTCGACGACCGCGACCGTCTCGTCGTCGCTGTCGTCGAGGACCTGGATCTCCAGGGCGTGGCCAGGATGCTCGAGCGCTGCCGCAGCCTTGATGATTCGCGCAGCGACGTACAACTCGTTGTAGATCGGCAGCTGGACGGTCACCGTCGGCACCGGCTCGCCGTTCGAATCGTCGGCGGGCTGAGCGTTCACGAGGTCGATGTCGGCGCCCTGGCGCTCACCTTTGCGAAGCAGCACGAGGATCGACAAGAGAGACAGGTTCGTTCCGAGCACGAACAGCAGTCCGGAGACCACGACGTACACGACGCCCGCGAAGATCAGGATCGCATCGTCGATCACGATGCTCGCAGCCTCACCAGAGGAGCCCGGCGGGCGACGCGCCGCGAGCCTTGGCGATCGCTTGGTCGAGGCCGAGGACTCGGCCACCCCATCCCATGAAGACGGTCAGCGCAGCCATGAACAACAAGACGTAGGTCCAGATCCACTCACCACCGCCAAAGTAGGAGAGAAAGAGGATGGCGAAGAAGCCCATCGCGCCAAGGCTGGCGAGGCGCGTCATGCCTCCGACGAGCAAGCCGAGCCCCATGAGCCCCTCGATGATCAACTGGACGAAGCCGACGACGCCGGCGGCAGGAACGACCGTCGCGTCGAGGATCGATTGGAAGAACCCGAGCGAGCTGCCGTTGCCGCCTTCTTCTTCTGCGGTGAACAGCCAGTTGATGAAGCCTTCGATGCCGTCGGCGGTGTAGAAGTCGTTGCCGACGTTGCCCCACCACGTCACCAGAATGATCACGCCGAGCGTGATGCGGAGCAGGGCGACGGCCATCGAGCCATTCGCGCCATCGGCGGAGCTGGCCATCGCGCCAGCGTCTGTGTCTGGACTCGTCATGTCGGTGGTCATGGTGTTTGCATCCTTGCGTTGTGTCCGGTGAGCCGGATCTGGAGTGGGGACGGATCGGAACGAACGATGAGCTGGTCGACTCCCCAGACCCGACCGGGGCCGGAGACGACGAACAAGCCGTGCCACATCGCGAGCATCGCGTACGACCAGGGCCATTCGCCGGGGACCTCGAGGAGGCCGACCCCCAGGTTGAGCGACAGCACGAGGCCGACCGCAGCGCCGAGGCGAGTCGCGGTGCCGGTCAGCAGAGACAGGCCGACGAAGAGCTCGACCAGGAAGAGGAGCCAGGCGAAGACGGTGAAGTTGGGGAGGACGACCGACTCGATGAGATTGCCGTAGAAGCCGAAGGCGGCGTGCTCGACCTCCAGTTCCAACCATTCGCGCAAGCCCCGTTCGCTCCCCCCGTCGAAGTCGGGTTGGAGTTTCCAGCGGAGGGAGTAGAGCCACAGCACGCCGATGAGAATTCGGGCGACGGCGATCGGCCGCAGATCGACTGAGAAGCTGTCCGTCGGACTGGACATCAGCTCACCGCCCCGAACAGACGAGCGACCTGCTCGTCGGCCGGCGCCGCAGCCACCGTCTCGGGTGGGCCGGACTGGCGGAGCGAGCCGTCGACCATCACGGCGACGGTGTCGGCGAGGGCCATGGCTTCGCGCTGATCGTGGGTGACCATGACGGTCGTGAGACCGCTCGATCGATGCAGATCGCCGAGCATGCCTTGGAGCTCGACCCGCAGGTCGTTGTCCAGGCTCGACAACGGTTCGTCGAGCAAGAGCAGTCGGGGCTGGATCACGAGCGCTCTCGCCAAGGCAACGCGTTGGCGCTGCCCGCCCGACAGTTCGGCCGGCCAACGATCTTCGAACCCGACAAGCCGGACCGAAGCCAGCGCTTCGGCGACCCGCTCCGCCCGTTCCCGCTTCGCCACCTTGCGGATCGTCAGCCCGTAGGCGACGTTCTCTCCCACGGTGCGAAACGGAAACAGCGAGTGTTCCTGGGCGACGAGGGCAGCCCCCCGCCGTTCGGGCGGATCGGCCACGACGGACACGCCATCGACTCTGATGTCGCCGTCGGTCGGTGAGAGCAGGCCGGCGATGAGCCGAAGCGTCGTCGTCTTTCCGCACCCCGATGGGCCGACCAACACCATGAACTCGCCGGACGCCACCTCGAGGGTCACGTCGTCGACGGCCGGCGGCGCCTGATCGGCGCCGACCGCTGGTGCGGCCGACGTGGACGCATAGCGCAACGTCAGTCGATCGAGTGCGAGCGTGGTCATGGTGGGCTCCGGCGACAGGCGACCGTGGGCGCCTAGGACCAGATCTCCATCTCGCCGCCGAGCGGCAAGTCGATGATGCGGTCGGGGCCTTCGAACCAACGTTCGTAGAGCGTGCCGAACTCGCCGCTCGTCCAGAGCTGCTGGAGGGCGACGTTGACCTGATCTCGCCAATCCGACTCGTTCTCGGGAACGCCGATGCCGAACTGGACCGGGTTGTGGCCGCCGGGCAACAAGGTGAGTTCGGGATCGCCGGCGGCGAGCGCGAGCAGCGTGATGTTGTCTTCGGTGTAGCCGGCGACTGCACCGTCGCGGACCGCCTGGACCGCCGCCAGCTTGTCGTCGAACTCGACGAACTCGGGTTCGTCACCACCGAGGTCGGCGACGTAGGAGGTCCAGCTGTCGATGGTTGAGCTTCCCGCGCTGGCGGCGACGGTCTCCCCGACCAGATCATCGATCGACTCGAACGAGTCGGTCCGCACGAGGAACGACTGGTCGTCCCAGAAGTACGTGATGCTGAAGTCGATCGCTTCCTCACGAGACAGCGTGTGGTTCATGCTCGCAACCGACATGTCGACCTGTCCTTCCTGGAGG
>CALLIQ010000166.1 GCA_938008925.1 uncultured Acidimicrobiales bacterium | reverse complement strand
GCGGAAGTGTGGGCGATCGGCACGCCGCCGAAGGCCTCGATCGTGATGACACCGCATCCGGGCGTGCTCTACGTGGGCAAACTCGCGGTCGAAGAACGAGAACGCAGGAACGGGCTCGCCCGGCGGTGATCGATCACGCCGAGGAGCGAGCTCGGGACCGACGCCTTGGCTGGATCGAGTTTCAGACGCGCATCGAGTTGACCGAGAACCATCGAGCTTTCGAGGCAATCGGGTTCGTCGAAACCGAACGCACCTCACACCCAGGCTTCGACAGGCCAACGTCGATCACATATCGGCGCAGGGTCGATCAGCGACACTGAGCAAGCAACGCTGAGCAAGCAAGACTGAGCGGCCCACAAACGCGAACGAGGCGACCGGCGACTGCCGGCCGCCTCGAGCGAAACCTCTGCGAACTCGAACGGAGCTACTTCTGGTAGAGCTCTTCGATCTCGGCCTCGAACACCGTGTTGATGCCACGGCGCTTCAGCTTGGCCGTCGGTGTCAGGAGCTCGGAGTCGGGCATCCACTCAGAGCCGAGCACCTTGACCTTCTTCACCGCTTCGGCGTTGTTGAACACGCTCATGACGTCCTTGAGCCCCGCGTCGATCTCGGCGATCACCTCGGGATTTTGTGCGAGCGACTCCATCGACGCATCGTCGCCCTCGAGGCCGTGGGACGCTGCCCATGCCGCTGACGCATCGGGATCGAGCACCACGAGGCCGGACACGAAGGGGCGCTTCTCACCAATTGCGGCGGCCTGGCCGACGAGCGGGATCATCTTGAGTGCCGCTTCGAGGTTGGCCGGGCTGATGTTCTTGCCGCCGGCAGTGATGATCAGTTCCTTCTTGCGGTCGACGATCTTGAGGTAGCCCTCGTCGTCGATCTCGCCGATGTCGCCGGTCTGTACCCAGCCGTCGGCATCTTTGGTCTCGGCGGTCTTGTCGGCCAGCCCGAGGTACCCCTCGAACATGTTGCCGCCCCGAGCGAGCACCTCACCGTCTTCGCCGAGCTTCATCTCGACGCCGACGGCGGCCTGCCCGACGTAGCCGGCCTTGGCCGCATAGGACCACGACAGCACGGCGGTGGTCTCGCTCATCCCGTAACCCTCGGTGAGCGGCACACCGATCGTGCGGAACCACGACAGAATCTCGGCGGGAATCGGCGCAGCGCCCGTGACGCCGATGAGCACCTCGTCGAGGCCGATGAGTGGCCGAACCTGGCTGAACGCAACGGCGTCGAGGAAGTTGTAGGTCTCGATCTCTTCCTCGGTGGCCTCGCCTCGCGTCATCTTCTCGGCGATCGGCGCCGCGGCAGCGACCGCCTCGTTGAACGGTCCCTCCTTTTCCGGGTCGGCCGCGAGCACGGCATTGACGCCGGCGTAGAGCTTCTCCCACACGCGTGGCACGCCGATGAAGACGTTCGGCTTGACCTCGGCGAGGTAGGCAGCGATCTCGGCGGTGTTCGGGCAGCAGGTGACCTCGGTGCCGAAGTCGACCATGTAGTAGTGACCGAGCAGACGCTCCATGATGTGGGCGAGGGGCAGGTACGAGATGTGGCGCTTGCCGGCGAAGTCCTCGATGCCCGCCTGCACCCGCATGCTCTCCCCGACGGACTCGAGGGTCCAGCAGATGTTGCGGTGGCTCAACATCACGCCCTTCGGGTCACCCGTGGTGCCCGAGGTGTAGATGATCGTGGCGAGGTCTTCCGGCTGCGCCGTATCGGCTTCAGCAGCGAGGTCGGCCGGCTCGTGAGCGAGCATGTCGGCATAGAGCAAGACGTCGTCGCCAACGCCCTCGCCCGAGTCGATGATGGCGATGTGCTCGAGCGTGGACAGTTGATCCTTGACCTTGAGGAACCGTTCGAGGAAGTCGGCGTGCTCGACGATGGCCACCGTCGCACCACAGTTGTTGACGAGGTACTCGACCTGGTTCGGGGCCGATGAGTTGTAGATCGAGACCGGCGTCGCGCCACAGAAGAGGACGGCGAGATCGAGCGCGTGGAACTCCTGGCGGTTGGCGAGCATCAGCACCACCCGGTCGCCTCGGCTGACACCGAGGCCCTTCAGCGCCGTCACGAGCCGCGCCGTGTCGTCGGCGAGCTCGTTGAGCGTCTTGCCGGCCCATTCGCCAGACCCGTCCTTCCACTGCAACACCTTCGTGTCACCGCGCGTGGCGACGTTGGTGAGGAATCGCTGGCAGACGTTCTGCCCTTCGATCCGGGCATCGAGTTCCTGGGAGGTGGTCATCCCCCCAGTGTGCCAACGGTCACCGTGAACGCGCATGCGGGTCGGCCCGGTTGTCACCCAACGGACGCGTTCGGGATCCGACTCAGCGACCGCCACATCATCGCCGCAGCGATCACGAGGATGAGCCCGGCGAGGACGAACGACAGGCGAACGCCACCGATCGACGCAACCGCACCGGCGCTGAGCGACCCGGCGACGATGATTCCGCGAGTGAAGATCCGCGACGTCACGTTGACTCGGCCGAGGAGATGGTTGGGTGTCAGTCGCTGCTGCAACGTACGGGAGATCGGTCGTGCCGCGCCGATGGGGATGCCGTTCAGGAACCACGCGACCCCGAGCACGGCCACCGAGGTGGATGCCGCTGCTGCGAAGACCGTGACCGCCTGCAGCAAGACGGCTCCGGTCAAGACGGTCCGTCGGCCGAGCCGGGAAGCGGCGGGCGCTCCGACCAGCGTCCCGAGGAATGCGCCAACAGCCCCGGCAGCGAGCACGAGCCCGAACGCTGCGTCCGACCCGGCGAGCTCGTCCTTCGCCAGCACGACGAGCAGGCTCAACGACGTCGCGATGGAGAAGTAGTAGACGACGAGCGAGGCGGTGAGGGGGCCGAGCACCGGATGACCCCGCAGCCACCGAAACCCTTCGGCTGCTTCGGCAGCGATCGAGGTGGGCGCGCTCGTCGAGGCATCCGATCGTTCCGGCTTCGGAAGGCCGCGGAACGATCCGACCGAGCCGACGTAGGTCACTGCGTCAATGAGAAAGGGCAGCCATGGAGCCAGCGCGAACAGCGCTGCGCCAACGGGAGCCCCGGCGACGTCGTTCGTCGCGATCTCCGCGCTCGAGATCCGACCATTGGCCCGGTCCAGATCGACTTCGTCGACGAGCGTCGGCACGAGAGCCACCGTGGACGGGTCGACGAGTATCTCGCCGGCCGTGAGCAGGAACGCCACGATGCACAGGTGCCAGAGCTCGGCACTCGAAGTCACCACGAGCACGGCGAGCACTCCCAACACGGCGCCGCGCCACGTCTGGGTGACCAGAATCGTCTGTCGGCGATCCCATCGGTCGACGAGGGCCGCACCGACGGGAGCGAAGACCAACCATGGCAAGTACTGCGCGCTCGTCACCGCGGCGATCAGGACCGGTGATGACGTCAACGAAGTAGCCAACAGCGGGAGGGCGGCGAGCCGCATCCCGTCGCCGAGATTGGAGATCAGCGACCCGACGAACAGTGCTCGGAACCCAGGTCCGAGTGATCGACGACTGCCCAT
>CALLIQ010000165.1 GCA_938008925.1 uncultured Acidimicrobiales bacterium | reverse complement strand
CCAGCCGTGGTCGCGGTTTTGAGTTCGGCGAGTGTCCGGGCCCCCTCGGACACCGCCAGTTTGCAGGCCCCTCGCGACACCGCATTGCATGAACAGATCGCCGCGGCGTCGGGGAGTTCGATCGCTTCGCCACCAGCGCCTGCCAGTTCGGCAGGAACGATCAGCCTGGCCACTCCGTCGCTCGACATGACGCCGGTGGACATCGCATGGAGCGCGTCGTAGTTCGAGATGTCGCCGATCAAGACGCCACCGGTCACGGCCCCGTCGGCGAGGCTCACCCTGCGGTGGACGCCGGTGGAGGGGTCCGAGAACTCGAGCCGATCGTCGTCGGGGCTCGGTGTGCCGAACGACGCCACGTCGACCCCCAGCAGTTTGAGCTTCGTCGAGGTGTCGGCTCGTGCGAACGTGGCGTCGCCACCGGTGAGCTGGCTCGCAAGAGCGGCAGCCATCGCGTAGCCGGGGCCGACGAGCCCGTAGACCGTGCCGTCATGACAGGCGACCTCGCCGATCGCGGAGATGTGCTGCTGGCTCGTGGCGCAGCGGTCATCGATGATCACACCACCGCGCTCGCCGATTGCGAGTCCGGCGTCGGCCGCCAGCGCGTGCCGAGGACGAACACCTGCGGAAAACACGAGCAGTTGGGCATCGATCGCCGTGCCGTCGGCGGCCGTGAGGCGAGCGATGGCCGCCAACGGCTCTGGCCCGTCGATGCTGGCGGTGGCGAACCCCAGGTGGGTCGTCACGCCGAGGTCGGTGACCCAGCGGTGGAGCATGGCGCTCGCCGGTTCGTCGAGCTGTCGGGGCATCAGCCGATCAGCCATCTCGATGACGTGGGTGTCGAGGCCGAGGTTCGTGAGTGCGTTTGCGGCCTCGAGCCCGAGGAGGCCACCGCCGATCACCAGACCTCGTTCGACCTCCGGCCGATCCGCCCAGACCTGGATCGCCTCGAGGTCGTCGATGGTCCGATACACGAAGCAGCCCGGGCGATCGGCCCCGGGGATCGGCGGCACGAACGGGTCTGACCCCATGGCGAGCACGAGGTGGTCGTACGACAGGGTTTCCGGGGTGACTTGCTTTCCGGTGAGCGAGATGGTCTTGGACGCCGGGTCGATGGCGGTCACGGTCGTGGCCAGCCGAAGTGTCACGCCCGCCTCGCGCAGTCGCCCTTCGTCGCACAGCGACAAGTCGTCGGCCGAGCAACCGTCGAAGAACGACGACAGCGCGACTCGGTCGTATGCGGGACGGGATTCCGCGCCGATGACGGTGACGGCCCAGCGCCGATCGACGTCGAGCCGGAGGAGATCGTCGACGAAGCGCTGACCCACCATGCCGTTGCCGACGACGACCATGTGACGTCGCCCGGCGTCAGCGCCGTTGGTGCTCGGCGTCCGAAGGTCGATGGTCATGCCGCGGCGGACAGTTCGGCTTCGATCTCGATGAATAGCCCGGCGAGGAAGTCGTAGGCCTCCGACCACGCGTTCACGATGTCGACCGGCAGCTCGCCGAGCACATCGACCATGGCGCCGAGGAGCTCTTCGCCGACGATCCCGTAGTACGACGGGTCGACCGAGGCACCCACGTGCTTCTCGGCGATCGACGTGACGACGGGAACGAGCGGACTGAGGTCGTGGATGTTTTCCGCGTACGCCTGCACGGCGTTGGCGAGACGATCGGCTTGGTCATCGGGTGAACCGGTGAAGAGCGCCTGGAGCTCAGGGTGACTCGAGAACAGGCGCTCGTACATCCGTCGGGTGATGGCGACGCCCTGTTCGGCGAGGATCGGCACGGTGGAGGCGACGAGCGATTTGGTGCTGTCGGACAGTTCGGGACGACTCATCCAACAAGTGAGCCACGGCCATGTGTCGAGCCGATGCAGCGGCGGTGACGATCGTGCTTCGAGCCACGCACAGCGAGTTCAGGCGCTGTGAGAGGCGGTGTTGTCAGGCGCTGTGAGAGGCGGTGTCGTCAGGCGTCGTGAGCGGCCGCTGGCAAGACGTCGTCGCCGAAGGTGATACGGCCGATCTCGAGCCCATCCCAGTTGCGGCGCACGGTCGATCCCCAGGAATCGAGCCGCTCCGCCTCGCTCCGATCGAGGAGCCCGACCCGCGCCAGGACTTCGAGCAGCAGGGCGTTGTAGCCCCGGTCGGCACCATCGTCGACCTTCACCGCAACGCCTCGGTCGGCTCCGACGGCTCCAACCACATAGACGGCTTCCGCCCCGATCTTGGCGAAGAGCCGGCCCTCGGTGACGGTCATGAGATCGGTGCACAGCCGATGACGGGTACCGGCGACGAGAGCGGGGTGTTCGGCCGCAGCACTCGTCATGCGCCGACATGCGGCGGCGCGCTCGTCGCCGAGCGCATCGGGGTTGGCGACCCGGGCGATGCCGGTGGCCAGCGATCGCAGCGGCATGCGAAACGTCGGCGCGCTGCATCCGTCGACGGCCGTCTCGAGCGCGGCGGGATCGACTGAGCAGATCTCGGCGACGGCCTCGAACACCATCTGTTGGACCGTCGACGCCGGGTCGAGATACGTGGCGGTGTCGGCGCCGAGGTGGCGAGCGACGGCGAGGAACCCGGCGTGCTTGCCGGAGCAGTTGTTGACGATTCGATGCTCAGGCGTCCCGGCCGGAGTGTGGAACGGGCGTTGTGGTCCACACCGGAGCGCGTCCTCGTCGAGCTCGAGAGAGCGGAGCACGTCGCCGACGACGGCGGTGTGGATCGATTCGCCGCTGTGTGATGCGATCGCCAGCGCGATCGCAGCGGGCGGGAGGGCGAAGGCGTCCGCAGCACCCGATTCGAGAAGCGGGAGGGCCTGAAAACTCTTGGTTGCGCTGCGCGGGTAGACGAGCTGTTCCGGGTCGCCGGCGGCGTGAATGATCGAGCCTTCGGCATCGACGATCACGACCGCGCCGCGATGGACCGACTCGACGTCTGAACCACGCCAGAGGCGGGTCAGCACCGGATTGCTTTCGTCCATCACCGACTGCACCCTAGGCTCACGCGTCGTGAGCGAGCTGTGTGACCTGTCAGCCATCGAGCAACGGCGGCTGCTTGCCACCCGAGAGACGAGTGCTGTCGAGTTGCTCGACAGCCACCTCGCCCGCATCGAGGAACGGAACCCGACACTCAACGCCGTCGTGTCGCTCGATCCATCGGTCGGCCGGGCCCACGCCGAAGCGGTCGACGCGACCATCGCGGACGGCCGAGACCCCGGGCCGTTGGCCGGACTTGTGACGGCGAACAAGGACCTCACCGAGACGGCCGACTTCCGAACCACGTACGGCTCGCCGGTCTTCGCCGAGTTCGAACCGGGGTTCGACGCCATCCTCGCTCGTCGCATGAAGGAGGCGGGTGCCATCCCGGTCGGGAAGACCAACACGCCGGAGTTCGGCGCCGGGTCGAACACCTTCAATCCCGTGCACGGCGCGACGGCCAACGCCTTCGACGAGACCAAGACCTGTGGCGGATCCTCGGGCGGTGCCGCCGTCGCCCTCGCAACCAACATGTTGGCGATCGCAGACGGCAGCGACTTCGGCGGCTCGCTCCGCAATCCGGCAGCGTGGAGCAATGTCGTCGGCTTCCGTCCATCGCTCGGCGTCGTGCCGAACGGTGGAGCCGGGAGCGCATGGCCCGCACTCGGCATCGCCGGTCCAATGGCTCGCACCGTCGACGATCTCGCCTTGCTCTTCGACGTCCTCGCCGCTCCCGAGATCAGCGACCCGCTGAGCCGAGGGATGTCGATCCCGTCGCCGGTCGCCCCGGTCGATCGGCCGCTTCGGGTGGCCTGGTCGGACACACTCGGCGGTCTCCCGGTCGAGTCGGACGTGCTCGAGGTGCTCCACGGCCTGCGCGATCACGTCGAGACCGATCTCGGGTGGGAGATCGTCGAAGCCGAACCCGATCTCTCCGACGCTGATGAGTGCTTCCACGCCCTTCGTGCATGGACGTTCTCGACCGATGCGTTGCTGAGTTCGCTCACGCCCGAACAGCGAGGCGAATTGAAGGAGACGGTGCAGCTCGAGATCACCGAAGGGGAAGCGATGTCGGCGGCCGACGTCTCCCGCGGTCTTCGCCAACTCAAGTCGCTGTGGCGCCGATCGGTCTCGTTCTTCGAGTCCTACGACCTGCTCATCGCGCCGGTCACACAGGTCTCGCCGTTCCCGCTCGAGCAGGAGTATCCGACGTCGGTGGCCGGGGTCGAGATGGAGCGATACACGCAGTGGATGATGTCGTGTTGTCGCATCACGGTCACCGGCTTGCCCGCCATGTCGCTCCCCGCGGGATTCACCGAACAGGGATTGCCGGTCGGAGCGCAACTCATCGGTGGCCCGTGGGGTGATGTCGATCTGCTCCGGGCGGCCAAGACGATTGAGGCATCCCGTGGCTGACCCGAACCCGCTCGACGAGTTCAAGCCGGAGAGCGGCCTGTTGATCGAGGTCGAACCGGCGGACGCGTTCGTGTCGGCGTGGCGCCTGAAATACGACGAGGTCGCCGCACACGGCATCCCGGCCCACATCTCGGTGCTCTACCCGTTCGTGGCACCGGGTCTGATCGATGACGCCGTGCTCGACAAGGCACGGTCCACCATCGCCGGGTTCTCGTGCTTCGACTTCACGCTGACCACCGTCGAGCAGTTTCCCGGTGTCGTGTGGCTCAACCCGGAACCCGATCAGGCGTTCCGAGCGATCACGGCCGCGCTGTGGGACGCCTTCCCGCAGTGCCCGCCATACGAGAATCGCCATCCAGACCCGCAGCCGCATCTCACGATCGCGCAGGTCGAGGACCCGGTCGACCAGGCGACGATGCACACGTCGATCGAGGCCGATCTCGACGGTCATCTCCCGATCGCATGCCGGGCCACGGCCGTCACGCTGTTCGTCACCACCGAACCGGACACGTGGTCTCGGCCGGAACGATTCAACCTCGCCTGACGCTCACTCGGGCTTGAAGCCAGCCAGGCTCACTCGGGCTTGAAGCCAGCCAGGCCGGGCGGAAAGCCGCCGCGGGCGATCGGGCCCCACTGCTCGATGTCGATGGCGATCAGGCACTTGCCTTGACGGGTCATCGCCTCGCGGTAGTCGTCCCAGTCGTCGTGCTCACCCGAGATCGATCGGTAGTACTCGACGAGCGGCTCCATTGCCTCGGGCAGATCGATCACGGTGGCCTGACCGTCGACCTGCACCCATGAGCCGCCGAACCGGTCGCTCAGCACGCAGAGCGAGACCTCGGGACTGCGTCGCAGATTGTGGACCTTGTCGCGCTGCGGGTAGGTCGACACGACGAGCTGCCCGGCGTCGTTGACGCCTCCGCTGACCGGCGACATCTGCGGTCGGCCGCTCGAGCGGACCGTGGTGAGGATCCACTGATGGCGAGGTCGGATGAAGTCGAGCAACTCGACCATGCCG
>CALLIQ010000164.1 GCA_938008925.1 uncultured Acidimicrobiales bacterium | reverse complement strand
AATCCGTTCGAGCCGGCCTTCGACTGGTCGCCGACGGTCGCATGGCTGATCGGGCTGAGCTCGGTCATGCCGTAGCCCTGCACCACCTTGGCGCCGAGACGGTCCTCGGCTTCTTGGGCCAGCTCGCCGCCGAGCGGGGCGGCACCGCTGAAGATCTTGCGCAGGGTCGACGTGTCGTAGCTGTCGACCAGCGGGTGCTTGGCCAGGCCGAGCACGATCGGGGGAACGGCGAAGAACTGGGTGACGCCGTGCTCCTGCACCAATCCGAGCGCCTGCTCCATGTCGAAGCGCGGCAGCGTGATCACCGTGACACCCTCGGCCAGCAGGCCGTTCATCAACACCTGCATGCCGTAGATGTGGAAGAAGGGCAGCACGGCCAATGCGACTTCACCGTCTTCGTACTCGAGCATCGGCTTCGATTGGGCGAGGTTCGCGACGAGGTTGCGATGGGTCAGCATCACGCCCTTCGGCAAGCCGGTGGTGCCAGAGGAGTACGGCAACACGATGACCTGATCGGCGGTGTCGATCTCGACCTGCTCGAGCGGCTCGGCGAAGAGCGCTTCGAACTCGTCGGTGCCGATGGCGATCACTTCGTTTGCCGGACTGTCAGCGAGCGCCGCCGTGGCCGTCTCGACGAAGTCGGGAACCGTGATGATGAACTCTGCGCCGGCGTCATTGAGCTGGAAGCGGACTTCGTCGGCGCCGTACACCGGGTTGATCGTTGTGACCGTGCCACCGGCGACGCCTGCCGCATGGAAGACCATGGCGTACTCGGGCATGTTCGGCGCCATCAGTGCGAGGGTCGAGCCGGGGCCAAAGCCTCGGGCGGCGAGCCCTCCAGCGAGGCGGGCGATCCGATCCCGCAGCTCAGCGAAGGTGAACTGCCTGCCGTTCGCTCCGTCGATCATCGCCACGCGGTCGGGCCAGGCGTCGGCGGGGGCAAAGACGTACTCGGTGAGTGCGACGTCGGGAATCTCGACATCGGCGAGGGGGCTGGTGAACACGTGACTCGACATGGGCGAAAACCATAGAGGTCGCACCCTTCCAGGCCTCACCCCGTTCCCGCCCGACTCGGCCTCGAGTTGTGAACAACCTCGAAACAGCATTGCCATGGGAACGGAACCGGTGCTGATCTGGTTGCTTGCTCATGTCTCGTTCTTCGCTCTCCCGCCTCGGCGTGTCCCGCGTCCGCCTCACCGCTGTGTTCACCGGCGTCGCACTCCTCGCCGCTGCATGCTCGACATCAGACGGCTCCGAAGGAACGGCCGAAACCACCGGCGATGACATCGCGTCGGCGACGACCGTCGCAACCGAACCTGCCGAGACCGCCAACGTCATCACGGGCGAGATGCTCACAATCGCCGAACTGGATCCGCTCCCCCGCGGCGAGACGAACGACTTCGGCCCGGCGCCCGACTATCCGGACGGCCCGCTCGACCCGGAGGTCGCCGAGGCCATCGACGTGTTCGTCCCGGCCCTGTTCGAGGCTGGGCGAGTCAGCAATGCCGACCTCGACATCATCTCCGCATCCGGCGACGCCCGACTCGGTTGGATCCTGGCCGATCTGTTGCGCTTCTTCCAGGGAGCAGACGTGGCCGGGTTCGCGCTCGAGGATGCCTTCGAAACGCTGACCGGTTCCGAGGTCGACGGCAGCCAGCCCTGGAACTCGGCGACCAACCAGATGATCGCTTGGGACATCCCGGCTCCGCCCGATTATCTCGAGGTGAAGCGGTCGATCTTCACCCTCATCGAGCCGGACTGGGAGCCCCTGTTCGACGATGACGGCGACGTCGACTGGCGCCACGTGAGCTGGGGCGGCGTCCTGATCGACGATCGTCCCCTCGGCGATCCGGCACCGTGCGCTCGCGGTTGCATCCCCGCCCTCGACGACCCGGCGGTCACCTTTGCGCCGGGAGGCGACTGGTATCCCGACGACGCCATCGTGTTCGGTGTCGTGATCAACGGCGAGGCACGCGCCTACCCGCAGAACATCATGCAGGTGCACGAGATGGTGAACGACACCCTCGGCGGTCGCCGCATCGCCATCCCGTACTGCACGCTCTGCGGTTCCGCCCAGGCCTACTTCACCGACGAACTCACCACCGACGAGTTCGATGTCGACGGCTTCACCGAACCGGTCTTCCGCACCTCTGGCTTGCTGATCCGCTCAAACAAGATGATGTACGAGCTCGGCACCACCTCGCTGATCGACACCTTCCTCGGCAACGCGACGACCGGGCCGCTCGCCGAAGAAGGCGTCGTCTTCAATCAAGCCGGCGTCGTCACCAGCACGTGGGCCGAGTGGAAGATCGCACACCCCGACACCACGATCGTCGCCCAGGATGGCGGTATCGGTCGCAGCTACCCGGAAGACCCGCTCCGAGGACGAGACGACAACGGACCGATCTTCCCGATCGGCGACATCGACCCCCGACTCCCGGTCCAAGAAGCCGTGCTCGGCATCGAGACCGCCAGCGGCACTCCGGTCGCCGTCCATGTCGCATCCGCCCGCCAGCTGCTGCTCTCGGGCTCTGAGCTGGTGATCGATGGCATCACCATCGAGCTCTCCGGCACCGGGATCCGTGCTGTCGTCGACGGTGAAGACCCAGGCGCCCACGAAGCCTTCTGGTTCGCGTGGAGTCAATTCGAACCATCGACCCAGCTGTGGCCGGAAGACTTCTCCTAACCAGCGAATCTCCTTGCCAGCGACTGGGTCGCCGGGCCTCGAAGAGTTCAGTTCTACCCATCGAGTTCACCCCCCGAGATTGCCGATGAAAGGGGTATGGCCGAAACAGGCTCCGCCCCTCTCCCCCCAACACACCGACCTCCGCAAGAGGCGTTCATCGACGAGTCGATCCGCGGCACCCGCTGCCAGGATCGCACCGAGGTCCACGGCGTCGTGCCCGCACAACACGACGGGTGCCCCGGATGGTGGGCGGGGTTCGACGAGGACGAGGAGATCGGCTTCGTGTGCACGTGTTCGTGCCACGAGTCCTTCGCCGGCTGGCCCGGCTGGGTCGCCCACCAGCGCCGCATCTGAGGGCTGCAGTCCCGGTCCACCGCCCGTGGAGACGATGCGAACGTGACCCCGCTTCGCTCGAGCTGACAGACTCGGCGGATGGCCGAAGACTCCCCGCTCCCCCCAGACACGTTCCCTCCAGACACACTGAATGACGTCGGCGTGCTCACCCGTCGCGAGATCGAAGCGCGCATCGTCACGCCGCTTCTCCAACGCCTCGGCGACGAATTCGGCCACGAACGAGTGACCGAGCTGGCCCGTGAGGTCGTGGTCGAGGTGGCCCAGGGACAGGGCGCCGAGCTGGCCAAGGCGATGGGCGGAAACGACCTCGAGGCGTTTGCCAACAGCATGGAGAACTGGACGAAGGGCGGTGCGCTCGAGATCGAGGTCGTCGAGCAGAGTGACGACGTGTTCGCGTTCAACGTGACCCGCTGCCGTTACGCCGAGATGTACCGCGGTCTCGGGATTCCCGAGCTCGGTGCGCTGTTCTCGTGCAACCGAGACGGCACGATGGTCGAAGGCTTCAACGGCAACATCGAGTTCGAACGAACGCAAACGATCATGAACGGCGCCGATCACTGCGACTTCCGCTACACGTTGGGCGACGGCTCGACACCCGTCGAGCTGACCGGCGGGTAAGCGACCGCGCTGGCCCGTCTTGCGGCCAGCTGGCCCACTTCCGACCTGCACTCAAAGCAGCGAGTCGACGAAACGTTCGAGCTCGGCTGCAAAACGCTCTGGTTGGTCTTCGTGCACATAGGTGCGCGCTGATTCGATGACGACGAGGTCGGCATGCGGAATCGCGTCGGCCAAGCGCTCCCCGAGCTCGAGCGGAAAGAGTTCGTCGTCGCCGCCCCAGCAGATCCGGGTCGGGAGCGACCCGGCCGCTAGCCCGACGGCGGCGGCTTGTGTGTGCCGCTGCGACCAACCTCTGGCCACGCTACGCAGGTTCGGCCGGATCTCGGGACGTTCGATGAAGTTGGCGAGATAAAGGGAGCGGATCTCGTCGGCCGTCAGGCTGTGCGACAACAAACCGAGGACCGAC
>CALLIQ010000163.1 GCA_938008925.1 uncultured Acidimicrobiales bacterium | reverse complement strand
CCGGCGGGTGCGGTCACCTCGACGTAGGAGCCGATGCCGATGCCCATCTGCTTGGTGCCACCGGCTTCGCGTCGTGCGGCCTGCTCGGCGAGCAGATCGGCGTAGCCAGCGGCTTCCATGGCCTTGTCGAGCGTCAGCTCGTACTCGCCGCAGTCGTAGTTGGCGCCGCCGTGGGTGGTGACGGGGAAGGCGTCGGGCTGGATGAAGTTCTTGCGGCGAATCTCGGCGGGATCGATACCGAGCTCGTCGGCGGCCATGTCCATGACGCGCTCGAGCATCTGGGTCGCCTCGGGGCGACCAGCGCCTCGGTAGGCGGCGGTGGCCGTGGTGTTCGTGATCGCCGACAGCGCGTGATACCGGAGCTTCGGGATGTTGTAGACACCCTGAATCATCGTCTGGGTGAAGACGGTGAGGAAGGCGCCGATGGCCGGGTAGGCGCCACCGTCGGCGATGGCTTCGCAGTCCATGCCGGTGATGACGCCGTCTTTGGTCATGCCCATCTTGGTGTGGAGCATGATGTCGCGGCCGTGGGCGAGCGAGACCATGTTCTCGCTGCGAACCTCGGTCCACTTCACCGGCTTGTCGAGTGCCTGGGCGAGGGAGGTGGTGATGAAGTGCTCGACGTAGGCGCCGGCCTTCGGGCCGAAGCCACCGCCGACGGCGGGAGCGGCGACGCGGAGCTTCTCGGGATCGAGCCCGCACTGGCCGACGATGACGTCGCGAACGGCGATCGGGTTCTGGCTCGGAATCCAGACGGTCATCTCGTCGCCGTCGGGGATTGAGAAGCAGCCGTTCGGCTCCATGGGCACGCCGGCGAGGCGCTGGCTGTAGACCGAGCCTTCGATGACGACCTCGGCACCTTCGAGCGGGTCGCCGTCCTCGAGGCCGACGCCGGTCTCGAAGATCATGTTGGAGCCGTGCTCGTCGAACAGGATCGGGGCGCCGTCTTCGAGCGCCTTCGTGGCGTTGGTGACGGCGGGAAGCGGGTCGTACTCGGGCACGACGAGCTCGGCCGCGTCCTCGGCCTCGGCGCGCGTGTTGGCGACCACGGCGGCTACGATGTCACCGACGAAGCGCACCTTGCCCTTGGCCAGCGGCGGGCGTGCGGTGTGGGGCGGGAACATCGGGAAGCCCAAGTACGGGGTCATCTCCATGTTCTCGGCGGTGTAGACGCCGACGACGCCCGGCGCCGTCTGTGCCTCTGCGATGTCGATCGATCCGAGGTTGGCGTGAGCAAACGGAGAGCGAACGAAGTGGACGTACACCATTCCCGGTGCCGTCAGGTCGTCGTAGTACAGATCGGTACCGAGAAGGAGACGGGGATCCTCTTTGCGCAAGACCGCGTTGCCGAGAATCGAACCCTTGACGTCTGACATGGATGCTCCTGATTGCGGGTGTGCCCTTGCGGGAAGTCGACTGGGAAGATGATGCCCCAAAAACGGCCCGCAGGTCAGATTGACCGCGCGGATCTGTGGCAGCCTGAGCAGCGGAGGGAATGCAATGTCGAGAATGCGAGCAAGGACGCTTTGCGCGGTCGCTGCGATGCTGGTGGCCGCGAGCTGTTCATCGGGGGGCCCGGATGCGTCGGCCCCACCACCGACCGCCGACCGGTCGAGTGAGACCACGCTGGTCTCCGGCGAGCCCGAGTTCTCGGGCGACAGCTCGACGACCACTGTCGTCGAGGCCACACCGGCAGCCGATCCGACCGAGGTGCCGACCGTCGCTCCGATCGAGTGGGAGCGGTGCGGCGGGATCGACTGCGCCACCGTGACGGTGCCCCGCGATCACGCCGACCCCGATGGCGAAACGATCGAACTGGCCGTGTCGCGGATCGAGAGCCGGTCGGATGACCCCATCGGCTCGTTGTTCATCAACTTCGGAGGCCCGGGCGCCGAGACGGGCGAGATCCTGGCTGACAATCCGCGCTTCTGGGCTGACTTCTTCGGCGAGTGGTTTCACGTCGTCGGCTGGGATCCGCGAGGCACCGGCGAGTCGGCTCGCTTGTTCTGCGACAACGCCGGGCTGTTCGAGGGTGACTTTTCGATCGCGGATCCGAGCGACGGCTTCGAGACCGAGGTCGCCGACGTGGAGCGCTTCTTCAGCATCGTCGAGGGGTGCGGGCTCGACACCGGGCCGATCATCGACGATCTGAGCACCGCCGATGCCGCACGGGATCTCGATCTCTTGCGCCAGGCCGTCGGCGACGACACCCTCAGCTACCTGGGCTTTTCCTACGGGACGCAGATCGGTTGGGTCTACGCCACGCTCTTTCCCGAGAATACGCGGGCGCTCGTGCTCGACGGTGCGGTCCCACCCGGCTCGTTCGACGCCGAGGGCATCCAGCGATGGTTCGCGGCTGCGGATCGAGCGCTCGGCCACTTCGACGAGGTGTGCGACCGTGAACCGACGTGTCTGGCTCGCGACGAGGGGTTCATCGAGCGAGTCGATCGCGTCGCCGCCTTGCTGGAGGCCTCCTCGATCGCGCTCGATGACGGCACCGAGTTCGGCGTCGGCGACTACCTCAACGGCGTCTTCAACAGCCTCTACCTCGATCCCTTCAGCATCGGAGCCGACCTCGATCGATGGATGGTCGAGATCGAAGCGGGCGATCCGAGCGGCATGATCGAGTACCTCGAGTCGGGACTCGACACCGCAACGCCGGGGGCCTTCGAGGCGGTCGCGTGCGCCGATGGATCGGATCTCGGTTCGACGGCCGACTACGAGGCCTATCTCGAAGGACTGCTCGAGGCCTCTCCTCGATTCGGGCGGACGCCGCTCGCCTTGTTGTGCGACCGCTGGCCTGGCGAGCCCGACCCCTTGCCCGCCATCGACACAGCTGGGTCGGCCCCGATCCTCGTCATCGGCAACACCTTCGATCCGGCCACCCCGTACGAAGACGCGGTCTCGTTGACCGAACAACTCGATGACGCCGTGCTGTTGACCTATGCCGGTGCCGGCCACACGGTGGTCGGGTTCGATCCCTGTGTGGACGGGGTCGTGCTCGACTACCTCATCGATCTCGTCGTGATCGACGACAACCTGGAGTGCCGGGCATCGTCGGGTCAGGTCGGCGTCCTGGTCGACACTGCCGATGACGGGTCGGTCGTCGTGTTGGAGGTGAGCGCTGGGAGCGCGGCCGAAGCTGCCGGGTTCGCCGTCGGCGACACGGTCACGGCCATCGACGGTGTTCCGGTCACGTCGATCTTCGAGGTCGGCCCCTTCGTCCGAGGCGAGCCGGTCACCTTCGACATTGCCCGAGACGGCTCGCTCATCCAGATCCCCGTCACCCCGACCGGCCAGCCGTGGACGTGACCGTTCACCTGAACCCGTGCGAGGAGAAGACATCAAGATGTACTTCGTGATCACGACCGTCGCCGTGCAAGAGGGATCGATTCCCGAACTCGCGACGCTGTTCGACGAGACCAACCGAGCGCTCGTCGCCGACCACGACGACTGGCTCGGTGCGTGGTTCACCGCCAACCACGAACGTAGCGAGGTCACCGTCATCGCTCGTTGGTCGAACGCTGAGTCCTACGAGACCCTTCGGACCTCCGACGACTTCCAGCAGACGATGGGCCGGTTCGCCGAGCGATTCGCCGGCCCTCCATCGGTGTCGGTCAACGAGGTTCTCGTCGAGATGTAGTCGTGCTCACCGACGGGCCGGCAGCTGATCCCCGGCTCGATGGCGTGTGACCGTGACACTGCTCGGGGCGGTGTCGACGGTCGAGCGCCGAGCTTGCCAGACACACCCAGAGCCGACGACGGTCTTCGCATCACCGTCGGCGATCAGCACCGTGTCCTCATCGATGCCGAGTGCTTCGTCGGTCATGTTCGACTCGACCAGAGTGACGAGTCGCCCGAGCGTTCCGTATTGCGCGATGTGGACATCGATCGTCGTGTCGACGAGCCCCAGACCGGGAATGACAGTGACGACGTCGAGCCCGTCCGATGTCTTCCGGAGCGATTTCGAACGCCCTCCACCGACCGGCCGCCGATCAGTGCCTGTCTGGCGGCGATCATCGCCCCGGCAGAGGCTCCCGAGTACGGGGTGCCCTCGGTGACTCGTCGGCGGATTGCTTCGGCTTGCGGAACGATCGCCTGGTGGTAGCCGGGCGTCGGGCCGCCTCCGACGACGATTCCATCGGCTCCGTCGAGGTCGGTCGCGGCGAGCGGCCGGCCCTCGCTGAGTTGCACGATGTCGACCTCGCAGCGGCCGATCGTTGCGTAGCGATCTCGGTAGGTCTGATGCCACCGCAGGCCGTCGTCGCTGGATTGCGCCCAGAGCAAGACGACGATGCGAGGTGATCTGCTCGACGAGTGGGTAGCCGCTTCAGCGAAGAACGGCTCGTGAGCATGTGACTCCGCGTCGTTCCAGCCGCCGCCGCAGAGGTGGATTCGGCCGGCGCTCATGAACGTTGTTCTAGTCGGGCTCACCCAGCACGACCGCGCCATTTCG
>CALLIQ010000162.1 GCA_938008925.1 uncultured Acidimicrobiales bacterium | reverse complement strand
ACCCCTATCCGCTCCGCAACGTCTTCCGGCCCGACGTCGTCGAGGCGGCCGACGTTCGCGAGGCTGCCTTGGCCATGGCGCCCGAAGCCGAAGACGGTCAGTTCCGAGTGCCACCCGCACTGGGGGAGGAGCCGTGAGCATGAGCGACTCGACACCCATTCCGTCCGAAGCCACCGAGATCGCCACCCAGGTCGCATCGGGCGCGATCTCGGCGCTGGCGGTCACGGAGGCGCACCTCACAGCGATCGACGCCCGTGAGGGCGAGATCCACGCCTTCAACACCGTCACGGCCGACGACGCACGGGCGACCGCCGAAGCGATCGATGCGCGCGTCGCCGCCGGCGAAGCCGTCGGCCCGCTCGCCGGCGTGCCGGTCGCCGTCAAAGACAACATGTGCACCAACGGTGTCGCCACCACGTGCTCGTCGAAGATGCTCGAAGGCTGGGTCCCGCCCTACGACGCCACCGTCGTCGAGCGACTCCGCGAAGCCGGTGCCGTCATCGTCGGCAAGACCAACCTCGACGAGTTCGCCATGGGATCGTCGACGGAGAACTCGGCGTTCGGTCCGAGTCGCAATCCGGTCGACACGAGTCGTGTGCCCGGCGGTTCCTCCGGTGGTTCGGCCGCCGCCGTCGCCGCCGGATTCGCCCCCATTTCGCTCGGGTCAGACACCGGCGGCTCGATCCGCCAGCCGGCCGCGCTCTGCGGTGTGGTCGGCATGAAGCCGACTTATGGCGCGGTGAGCCGCTACGGCTTGATCGCGTTCGCCAGTTCGCTCGACCAAATCGGCCCGTTCTCCCGGACGGTGGCCGACTCTGCCGCCCTCTTCGAGGTCATCGCCGGCCACGACGGCCGCGACTCCACCTCGATCCCTGAACCCGCCGCCGACGTCACCTCGCAGCTCGATGCGGGCGTCGACGGACTGCGTGTCGGTGTGATCACCGAGCTCATGGGCGAGGGCCCACTCGAGGGCTTCGAGCCCGAGGTGATCGCGCAGACTCGGGCCGCCGCCGAGGCGTTGGCGAGCAAGGGAGCCATCGTCGGCGACGTCTCGGTCCCGTCGACGATCTACGGACTGTCGGCCTACTACCAGATCGCTCCGGCGGAAGCGTCGTCCAACCTCGCCCGCTACGACGGGGTCCGCTACGGCCACCGTGCGGGCGAAGGGGCGAACACCGCAGCGATGATGAAGGCCAGCCGGACGGCCGGCTTCGGCGCCGAGGTGAAGCGCCGCATCATGCTCGGCACCTACGCGTTGTCCGCGGGCTACTACGACGCGTTCTATGGCAAGGCCCAGCGGGTACGGACCTTGATCATCGACGACCTGGCCGCTGCCTACGAGAACTTCGACGTGCTGTTGTCGCCGACCTCGCCGTGCGTCGCCTTCCCGATCGGTGCGGTCAGCGATCCGCTCACGATGTACCTCAACGACACCTGCACGATCCCGTCGAACCTGGCCGGCCACCCGGCCATCTCGGTGCCCTTCGGGACCGGGGCCGACGACTTGCCGGTTGGCGTTCAGGTGCTCGCCCCGCTCCAGGGCGAGGCCGTGATGTTCCGAGCCGCCGCTGCCCTCGAGGCGCTCGCCCCCGCAGCTGGAGGAGAACGATGACCACGACCGAGCCACTCTCGCCCATCTCGTCGACGATGCTCGACGCCTGGGTCACCGAGAGCGATGTCGAGCGCGAACCGTCGAACCTGCCCGATGGCTGGGAGATGGTGATCGGCCTCGAGGTACACGCCGAGCTCGCGACCGAGACGAAGATGTTCTCGCCGGCTCGCAACCACTTTGGCGGTGAGCCGAACACCAACGTGCATCCCGTGTGCCTCGGCCTGCCGGGCACGCTGCCGGTGGTCAACGCCAAGGCGGTCGAGCTGTCGATCAAGCTCGGCCTCGCGCTCAACTGCACGGTGCAGCGCTGCGTGTTCGCCCGGAAGAACTACTTCTACCCGGACATGCCGAAGGACTACCAGATCAGTCAGTACGACCTTCCGCTCAATGCCGAGGGTTGGATCGAAGTGCCCTCCGGGCATCGGGTCCGGGTCGAGCGGGCGCACATGGAAGAAGACACCGGCAAGTCGACCCACGTCGGCGAGTCCGGTCGAATCCACGACGCCGGCTATTCTCTCGTCGACTACAACCGCGCTGGCGTGCCGCTCCTCGAGATCGTGTCACACCCGGACATCCGCGGCCCCGAAGAAGCCCGGGCCTACGTCGCAGAGCTCCAGGCCATCCTCATCGCAACCGAGGTGAGCGACGGCAAGTTCGAGGAAGGTTCGCTGCGCGTCGATGCGAACGTGTCGGTCCGCAAGGCGGGCACAGACGAGCTGCGCACACGCTGCGAGATCAAGAACGTCAACTCACTGCGTTCGCTCGGCCGAGCGATCCAGTACGAGGCCCAACGACACGTCGACCTCTACGAAGCCGGCGACAAGCCCGTGCAGGAGACCCGCCACTGGGACGAAGAGGGTGGCCGTACCCGCCCCGGACGCTCGAAGGAGCAAGCGGAGGATTACCGCTACTTCGCCGACCCCGATCTCGTGCCCGTCGACCCGTCGCCGGAATGGATCGAAGAGATTCGGGCGACTCTGCCGGTTCTGCCTCGTGAACGCCGGATCGCGCTGCGCGATCTCGGTGCCGAGCCCGATGCGGCCGGCATCGCAGTGGAGCGCGGACTCGATGAGCTCGCGCTGGGCGCCATGCAAGCCGGGGCCGACCCCGCTCGCACGATGACCCACGTCGTCAACAACCTCGCCGTCGACGGCGCGGCCGACCTCGATGCGGCCAAGTTCGCCGAGCTCGTCTCGATGGAGACCGGGGGCGATCTCACCGCAACGCAGGCCAAGCAGATCCTCGGCGAGATGGTCGTGAGCGGAAAGAGCGCATCCGACCTCGCAGCCGAGCACGGCTTCGAGGCGATGGACTCGTCCGAACTCGAGACGATGCTCGACGCGATCATCGCCGATCATCCCGACGAGTGGGCTCGCTTCTGCGACGGTGAGAAGAAGCTCCAGGGCATGTTCACCGGCCAGATCATGAAGGCCACCAAGGGCCAGGCCGACGGCAAGGCCATCGCGCAACTCCTGGCCAAGAAGTCGAGCTCGTAGCGCCCTTCATTCGGCTGGGAGCTTTCCGCTGGGCGTGCTCGGCTGGCCGTCGTGCTGCTGGGTGCCGACTACTTCTTGGCTTCGAGGGCGATCTGCTTCTTCGTCGCGGCCCACGAGCAGATCGGGCACTCGGTCAGATCGTGATTTCGGGCCGGGCAGTACTCACGGCCGAAGAAGATGATCTGGAGATGCCGGTCGTTCCAGGTGTCCTCGGGGAAGACGGCTTTGAGATCCTTCTCCGTCTTCTCCACGGTCGTGCCGTTCGAGAGCCCCCACCGATTGGCGAGACGGTGGATGTGGGTGTCGACGGCGAAGGCCGGAATCCCGAACGAGCCGGCCATCACGACCGATGCGGTCTTGTGGCCGACGCCGGCCAACGACTCGAGAAAGTCCCAGTCGGGCAGGATCTCGCCGCCGGCGTCGAGGATCTGGAACGCCATCTTCGAGAGGTTCTTCGCCTTGGTCGGTGCGAGACCGATCTCCTTGATGAGCGCATGGATCTCATCGGGTGCGAGTTCGGCCATCTTCTCCGGGGTCGGGGCGATCCGGAAGAGCTCAGGGGTGACCTCGTTGACCTTCTTGTCGGTGGTCTGAGCCGACAGAGCGACGGCGACGACCAACTGGTAGGGCGTCGAGTGGTCGAGCGGGACGGGAGGGTCCGGATAGAGGTCTTCGAGGATCTCGCCGATCCGATCGGCCTTCTCGCTGCGTCGCATGTCGCCAGTGTGCACCGAGTTGACCGAATTGCTGTCGCGTTTGTGTCGTGGACGAAATCGTTCTCGTCTCTGCGGTGACTTCGGTCAGACTGAGGCCGTGACCGTCACCGTTCGAGAGCTCGCAAGCGAAGAGGAGTGGGACGATCAGTTTGCGCTGGTCGGTGCCACGTTCGGGGCGCGCGTCACCGCGCCGGAGGGGGCGACGCGCGACGCCATCCGCGACATGGCCGATCCTCGGTTCGCCCTCGTCGCCGTGGACGGCGACGAGACGATCGGTGGATGTGCCGCGCACTGGATGGATCTGTCGCTCCCGGGCGGCGCCTCGGTGCCGACCACCGGTCTCTCCGGTGTCGGCGTCCGCGCCGGTCGAGGCGGACGTGGCGCCATGCGAGCACTTCTCGAAGAGCACCTGCGTCGCTCCGTCGACGCCGGGGCGGCGGCCTCGCTCCTCATGGCGTCCGAAGCCCCGTTGTACGGCCGCTTCGGGTACGGGGTCACGGTGTCGGTTGCCGCGCACCGCATCGACGTCGATCGGGCCGCGCTCGCTGCACCGCTCGACGACGAGGGTCACGTCGACGTGTACGAGACCGCCGACTCGGCTCGAGCGGCCGTGATCGATCTCTACGAGGCGCTGAGGGCCTCGAATCCTGGCATGACGGCTCGCAACGACGGCTGGTGGCGAGTGGTCCTCGACGAGCGCGCACACTGGAAGGGCCCGGCCGACCCGTTCGTCGCGATCCACCGAGACGCCGATGGACGCCCCGACGCCTACGCGCTGTACGTCTTCACGAACCCCGGCAGCGAGCTCTGGCGCCCGATGGCGACGCTCGACGTCCACGAGTTCGTCGCCGACTCGGTCGAGGCCGAGAAGGCGCTGTGGCAGTTCTTGACCCGTGTTCCGCTCACTCGCGAACTGCGATGGCGGATGGCGCCGGTCGAGCCTCGGCTTCGCAACCTGCTGGCCGATCGACGTCAGCTCGACACCGAGATGGTCAGCGACATGGTGTGGTTGCGTCCCCTCGACATCGAGGCGCTGCTCTCGGCCAGGACCTACGAGCGCGATGGCGTCGCCGTCTTCGCGATCGATGACGAAGCCTTCCCCGACCAGCGCGGCCCGTGGCGGTTGACGGTCGAGGGCGGGCGAGGTCGTGTCGAACGAGTCGACACCGCCGACCTCACCCTCGCTCCCGAGCACGTCGGCATGGTGGTGCTCGGCGACTCGACGGTCCGCGGACTGGCCAGCGACGGTCTCGTGACCGCGACCGATGGTGGTGCGGCCGATTCCCCGTCCATCGCCGCCTTGAGCGACCTCCTCGCGACGTCGGTACGGCCCCGTTCGGTGTCGAAGTTCTGACCCCGTGGGTCCGCGCCCGGCCAAAGACTCGAGGTGGCGGTAAACCAAACGCAGCGTCCAGACGTCTGTGTCGGTGTGAACGTGTCCCTGCTCGATCAACGACGTGTGGCGAGTCGACGCCCCCGTCGCGGCCGAGCATCGGGTTCGACACCGATCGACCAGATGGCAGCGGAGCGAGCGATGTCCGATCTCAACGAGCTCTACGCCGAGCACTATCGAAGCCTGGTGAAGCTCGCGTCGATGTACGTCGACGACACCGAGACCGCTGAAGAGGTCACCCAGGACGCCTTCGTCAAGATGCTGAGCGGCCAGTACCGGGTCGCTCCCGGCAGCGAGGCTGCGTACCTCCGCTCCGCTGTCTTGAACGGGGCTCGGTCAACGCTACGCAAGCGGCGAGTCCGCCGCCTTCACCGACCCGACAAGCCAGCGACGGCGCCGGCCGCCGAGGTGGGCGGCGTCGCCGGTGCCGAGCACGACCGGGTGATGGCGGCGATTCGAGCGCTGCCGGAGAAGCAAGCATCGGTGTTGATCCTGCGGTACTACCTGGATCTGAGCGAGCGAGAGATCGCCGAGACGTTGGGCATCGCCCAAGGGTCGGTCAAGTCGCATGCGCATCGAGGAATCGCGAAGTTGGGCGGCCTGCTGACGGAGGAGGTTCGTCATGGATGAACCCGTCGACAAGAACCTCGGTGATGACCACACCGATCGACCGACGCCACAAGAGCTTGCTCTCTCGGCGGTGCTCCGGGAGCACGCATCGACGGTCGAACCCGATCCGGGTTCGTTGCTGCGCCTTCGGGAACGAGTCGACTCCACCCCGGCGGCGCAGCGTCGCTGGTTTGGGTTCGCTGCTCCACAGCTGGCGATCGCAGCGATCGTGGTGGCGGTTGCGGTCGTCGGAGCGACAGCGCTGACCCGCACGGGGGGAACCGACCTCGAGACCGAGCCCGCGGTCACCACGGAGCCGGATCCATCGGCGCCGTCGACCACCGTCGGCGAGAACGCGAC